>JAYSVQ010000557.1:0-3076 GCA_043718485.1 Bacteroidota bacterium | reverse complement strand
CATATTGGCGAATGGTCCATGGACGGGTGGTGTACATTGAAGCGTAAGGCCCACGAAGGAAAGGTGCTTTTCCTGCACCAAAGTTTAAATGGTTTACTGTTTTTAGATCCTCGGAAGTAAAGAAATTTTTTAGCGGAATTCCTTCAGCTGTAAGCTCAGTTGGAATTGAATGAGGACCTTTTTCCACTTTCAATTCTCGCCAATTCACAGAATTAAAATCCGGCCTCATTTCCTTTCCTCCTTACTATTAAATCTCTCCAGCAACTGCTTCAAAAATTTGGTTAAATCCATTTTTTTGAAAAGAAACAAATCCAGTCCTAAATTTTCAAAAAAACTCAGGTCTTCGGGCTTTCCGGCTAAAATGAAACGCGCATCCCTTTTCTGAATTTTTTTAATAAACGCTGGAAGGGATTTAAAATAATTTTCATCCGCAGAGCAGAATACAATGAGTGCCCAAGATTGCGTATGCAACCAAACAATTGCTTGATCAGGGTCATCAGGAAATGGATTTTCTATACATTCCATCCCGGAAAGACCGATAGTATTGGATGCAAAATTCGCACGTGCAATTCGCATTTTAATATCTCCAAAAGTAAAAAGGGCGACCTTGGGTCGGGTCTCCGTTTGCCGAAAAAAAATTTCAGCCTTTAGCCTAATCCCTTCAAACTCTCTTTTAGCAGTGTAAGGTAAAACCGGAGAAAATTCTTTTGTTCTGATGGGGGCTGCAATTTTACTATTTTTCTTTTTCCCAAGAAATTCATCTTCCAAAACATCACCCCAAGTGGATGCAGGCAAAGAATGTAAATGGCCGAGAATTTCTCTGTCTGTTTCTGAAATTGGCAATTCCTGTGATGAAAAATTGGGAACGAGAAATTCATCAGCTGGCGGAGGAAATGTATTGATTCCAACTAAAGATTTTTCGCCATGCATCCATTTCTGGTCTTGGTTCTCGACATTCTTTTGAAGGGCTTGTTGAATGAAACCGCTTTTTAGGGCTTTAGAGAATCCACCCTGATTTTCAATTTCAAGAAACCAATCCCAAGCACGGGCTGCAATTTCCTCTGTTAAAATTTCAATATACCAAGCGCCCGCAGCGGGGTCGATCACCTCAGCCATTTTAGCCTCATCTTTAAGCAAAAGGCTGATATTTCTTGCCATTCTCAAAGGAAAATAAGCCTCCTTTTCTCTGCTTTGTCTAAAAGGTGGAATTGCTATTTTCTCAGCTCCACCCATTACCGCACTCAAACAGGTGGTGGTGAAACGCAACAAATTGGTATGAACATCTGTAACACTTATGAGCGAAGGGTGAATACCACATTCTACCTTTGGGCCTACTCCTGTTGAATTTGCTTTTCCATACGCAGATAAAACAGCAGAATATAATTGCCTAAAGGCTCTGATTTTAGCCAGTGTACTAAAAAAGGAACTTGTTCCACTCAGTCGAAACACCATTTGAGAAAAAATAGCATCTGAAGTTTCATGAGCCATTTCCGCAGTCATGGAAAGAAGTATGGCAATTTCCTGAAAGGCTGAAGCACCACAGGAAACAGCCTCTGTTGAATCCAAAGAAATCCAATTTCCGGAAAACCCAGTTTCGTTTGTATACTCCTGCAAGGCATTGAAACTGTCTTTCCAAGCAGGAGACCAACCTTTTAAAATACAGGAATCGAAGGGATGAAATTGAAGGAAAGTAGGATCTGAATTGCGGGTCTTACGCCACAATATCCATGCAGGTAAAAGTAATTCTGCTCCTTTCAACCCGACTGAAATCGAGTGTGGCAATCGTAAAAAAAAACGCTCCGCTCCTTCCTTCTCCAACAAATGAAAAACAGGAATCTCAAATTCCAGGTCCTTATCGTTTTGAGCCAATTTTTGGACGACTTCGGGTTCATCCCATTTATAATCCAGAGGCAGAATGGTTTTCCAAGAATTAAATGCCGTTGTACCTCTTGCAAAAGGAAAAGCGCCAGGAACTTGGTTTCTAAATGTGCTTGCCTCCTTTTCTGATGATGCCTCAAAATAGGGAGAAAAAAATAGTCCTGGCTCAGGTTTATGATAAATCGCCTCGAGCGGTTTTCCCTTTAATTCACGCAGGGCGGTTTCTTTCCAATCTTCAAAAGACACAGAAGGAAACAAAAAAGAATCACTTTTCGCTTGCGGAAAATCCATGGGTGGTTGTGCAAATTTAATCGAATCGCTAAAGGAAGGAAGGACTTTATTTCGGCTTTTTCTGAATCGCCAAAATTAAATTCAAAGCCAATTGATTATCAACCCTTTCAGTTTTCAAAAAAAGAAAGTTCCTTTACATTCTCTTCCTATGAAAGCAATTCAATTCACCCAATCTGCCAAAAAAGCCATTTATGAAATGCGGCTGGCAATGAATGTGCCGCTGGAATACCGATTGCGGATTGGCACCCGAGAAACTGCAGGTTGTTTGGGAATTACTTTTTTAATTGGTTTTGATAAAAAAAGAGAAGATGATAAAGAATTTAGAGAAGATGAAATTGACATATTGATTTCATCAAAACATGCGATGCATGTTTTGGGGCTCGAAATTGATTTCGAGGACAGAGGGAATGAAAAAGGTTTTCTGTTTAAAAATCCTAAAAAATAAAAGGCTAATTTATTTAACGCTCAATTGATTGAATATTTTTTGCGCCACTTGTTGGGCACCGCTTTCATTAAAATGGCAATCATCATAAAAAACCGAAGTATCTTTTGGTAGTTCCAATTCTAAATCAATCATTTGCCATTGAAATTCCAGGCAGATCTCACGGGTAATTTGGTTCAATTTTTTGAGGCCCTTATCCAATGCGACGGGAGAAAAATATGCGGTATCCCCTTCTGTTATCACCGTTTTTCCGCACCATAATAATGAGTCGAAGACAGGCAAAAGACTGTCCTTCCACATGGAGGCTTGGGTGCAAAAAACAAGCTCAACATGCAAAGAATCGGCCATTTTGCTCATCGTTTGCAAATTTTTTCTATATTCAATTTCGAGCCATTCAAAATTGGGAATGGTATCAAGACGCTTAGGGTTTCTAAATCGCTCTTCTCTCCAATGTTGGTAAGCGAT
>JAYSVQ010000556.1:0-9275 GCA_043718485.1 Bacteroidota bacterium | reverse complement strand
TGAGTTGGGCCTATTGGATTATGATTTCATGTAATGTGATTTCGCCTCAATTGTTTTGGTTCAAGTCGATTCGTCAAAGCATGTTGGCAACCTTTGTGATTTCCCTTGTCGTGAATGTGGGCATGTGGTTTGAACGATTTGTAATCATCGTTACTTCTCTTCACCGCGATTATCTTCCTTCCAGCTGGGCTTCTTATTCTCCTACTTGGGTTGAATTTGGAACCTTGTTAGGCACTTTTGGTATTTTCTTTACCCTATTTTTCTTATTCGCAAAATTCTTACCTGTGGTCAATATGTTTGAAGTTAAAACGCTTATCCACCCTTCGCATGATCATAAAGGGGAGGGGCATAAGCCACATTCAAATGATACCCACCATTAATTTTAGAAATTAATATGCATCAGGAACATACACGAAATTTTTTGCTGGGTAAATTCAAAAACCCGGATGCTGTAATCGCAAGCGTAAAGGAGTTGCAAGAAGAAGGCTATTCTATTTTTGATGTGTACACTCCTTTTCCGGTTCACGGTCTTGACCGTGCGCTGGGAATAAAACGTTCGCGCCTTTCGGTAGCTGCATTTCTTTTTGGTGGGACTGGCACCATTTGCGCCGTTGCCATGATGCTTTACATGGGTTGGTTTGACTGGCCGATGGATGTGGGAGGCAAACCGCTTTATATGGGCCCCGCGGCAATTCCTGTTACTTTTGAGTTAACGGTATTATTTTCTGCTTTTGGAATGGTGCTTTCCTTTTTTGCGGTGAATAAATTGTTCCCCGGAAAAAAGCCTACTCTTATGGATCAGCGGGTAACCGATGACGTATTGGTAATCGCAATTGATAAATCAACTTTTAAGGATGCAAACCGTGCAAATGAAATTTTCAACCGCCACGGTGCATTTGAAATAAGCGATAAAATAGTTCATGACGAATTTCTTGCCATTTGATGGATACGCAATGAAGATGAATAAGTATATCATTCTTACCCTTTTCAGTTCACTCGCCTTTGTGGGATGCAAAAAGAATCCCGCCAGCAGAGGTTATGAGTATGCACCTGAAATGTATCATGCCTTGGCTTATGAGCCGTACAGGCAGGGTGAAACCGAGGATTTGAAAATTGCATTCAAAGATGGCAATGCGATGCAACTTCCGCCTCCCGGAACCATGGCACGCGGCCAATGGAATTCTTTTCAATACAACGATAGTCTTTCAGACAAAGAAAGAGCAACTAAGGAATTGGTAAATCCACTTGAGGCTTCTCCAGAAAACTTAGCCGAAGGTGAGGTTCTATTTGTTCGCTATTGCGCTGTTTGTCATGGAACAAGTGGTAAGGGTGATGGTTCAGTACCAACGGTTACAGAAGGTAAATATCCCCCTCCACCGAAATACAAATCACGTGCAGAATTATCTGCCGGTAGAATTTTTTATATTATGACCTATGGTCAGAATTCTATGGGCAGTTATTCTTACGCGCTTTCACAAGGCGACCGTTGGAAAGTCGCACATTATGTCGGCAAGTTGCAAGACGAGTTGAATCCTGCTGCCGCTGTTGAGGCGCCTGCAGATTCAGGCAAAGTCACTGCTGCTGCGCCTGCAAAACAAAAGGGTAAAAATTGATTATTAATCGCTGAGTTAAATAAATAAAACAATGAGCGAGAGGTTTACATTCGACTCGACTTACATCCGAAAATTTGGAATGCTGTCTCTGTATGGCGCCATATTAGTAGGCTTGGGGCTATGGCTCTCTACCTTAAGTTTTGGTGGAGCAGCGCACGGCGACGGACATGCAAATGCAGGAACTGAATTTCTTGCGCAAGCCGAACATGGAGCAGATTCTGCAAACCATGCTTCTGTGTCCTCAGATTCTTCAGGAGGGGTGCATTCAGATCAACCTGCTTCCGGATCTCATGGACATGAAAATGCAGAAGCGCATGCTAATGCGCATGGGACCCATACCCATGATGCTCCACATGTAGCTAAAACGGGAGCAGAGGCGCATTACAATCGTTTTGTAACTCCAGACCCTTCTGGCCATCATCATGACCCATTCGACGGGGGTGAAATTTCTATGATGAAAAAAATCGGAACTACGCTTTTGGTTGCGGTTTGGTATTTTTTAGTCATTGGAATTTTTGGCGTGTTTTTTATTGCCGTTAGCCACCTGGCCAACGCAAGTTGGTACGTTTCAGTGAAGCGGGTTTTTGAAGCCTTGTATCGTTGGATTCCCATTGGAATCATTTTACTCCTTATAGTATTTTTTGCCTTCGGCAAAGAATTGTATTCCTGGCTGACACCCGATTCTTTACACGGCCCTGCCGTTGATATCGTAAAAGGCAAACTCAGCTTTTTGAATTCAACTACCTTGATTGTTTTGGCGGTAATTGTAGGTGGATTTTATACCTTGGTCGGCCATAGATTCAGAAGCAGTTCTTTACGTGAAGATTCAGAAGGCGGTACAAAGATTTTGATTGGTAACCGAAGAATGTCGGCTGTCTTTCTTCCCATTTTTGCTTTTTCGTTTTGTGCATTAGCGTTTTTCGTCTTGATGAGTATTGAACCGACATGGTTCTCTACCATCTATGGGGTGTATGTTTTTGCAAATATGTTTGTGCTTAGTATGACTGTGGTCATGCTGATTACTATCCACATGAAAGAAAAAGGCCTGATGACCCATGTTACAGGTGAACACATTCACGACTTAGGCAAATTCATGTTTGCCTTTACTATTTTTTGGGCTTACATCTGGGTTTCTCAATATCTGCTTATTTTTTATGCAAACATGGCAGAGGAAACCCAATACTATCGCTTGCGATTAGACCACTATAAATTCCTGTTCTTCCTGAATTTAATTGTGAACTTCTTTTTCCCTTTTCTTGCCCTCATGACAAGAAATGCGAAGCGGCAGTTTGCCTCTGTTAAAATGATTGGCGGTATAATGCTGGTAGGTCGTTTTCTCGACATTTTCTTATTGGTAGCTCCGGGCGTATTGTTGTCCGGCTGGAATTTTGGAGTTCTCCTTGCATCTTTTGGAATGGTAATGCTTTTGGGCGGTATCTTTTTAATGGTAATTTTTTCAGGACTTTCCGGCATTCCTTTACTTCCTGAGAAACACCCCTGGAAAGAAGAAACCCTTCATCACGATGTCGGAATTTAATTTAACCATGACGATTACGGATAATATGAAATCCTATATGAATAAGCAGTCCATTAGGAATAGCGTTTCTGGTTTTGTGGTAATGCGCCGCTTAACTTCACTCACCTTCGGTTTGTGTTTGGTTTTTAGCAGCCTGGTTGCCCAAGATGGAGCGGCAGGTGGCACAGCCGCTGGCGAGGCTCTCTTTAAAGCCAATTGCCAGACTTGCCACAGAATTTTGGAAGATTTCACAGGCCCAATGCTAAAGGATGCAGAAAATCGCGTTCCGGGTGGCAGGGCTTGGATTTATGAATGGGTGCGAAATTCAAATGGAGTAATATCAAAGGGGGATAAGTATGCCATTGATCTTTTCAAAAAGTGGAATAATACACCGATGACGGCTTATCCGAATTTTACGAATGAGCAAATAGACCAAATTTTAGATTATGTGGCCGCGTATAAACCCAAAGTGGCAAGCACCGCAACAACGTCTGCGCCAGATCCAAAATTAAATTCAATTTGGAATTGGGTTCGCATCCTTATGGTTGTCGTTGTCCTGCTCCTTTTTAATATCGCAATTTTGGTTTCAAGAGCAAGAGGCGTTGACGTTTTAAAAGGCTTAAACGTTCAAGCGACCAATGCCTGGGGTTTGTTGCTTTTTTACTTTGCATTGCAGGCAGGTTCTATTTGGCTTAGCTTTAAATATGTAAGCCGCTTTCATTTGGTTCTCAATCCTGCTTCTGAGCATGGGGTTGATATTGACCGTATGTTTTGGATTACCATGGCCGTTTCCTATTTCGTATTTGTAGTCGTGAATTTCTTTCTCTTTTATTTCGGATGGAAATACGGCAAAGGTGGCCCCAAAAAGGCAACCTATTATCCTGAAAATCATAAATTGGAATTACTCTGGACTGTTGTACCGGCTTTGGTTTTAACAGCCCTCATTACATTCGGTATTATTACCTGGAATCGAATTATGGTTCACGACCCAGATTTAAATGCTTACAACGTTGAATTAAACGCTCAACAATTTGGATGGAACCTCCATTATCCCGGTGTTGACAATAAATTGGGTGATGTGGATGTACACCTCATTTCTGCTGACAACTTTTTAGGGGTCAATTTCTCAGAAGCCGTATCGCATGATGATTTTGTGGCAAATGAAATTTACTTGCCAAAGGGAAAACCGGTTACCCTTACCATTCGCTCAAGAGATGTAATTCACGCAGTTCACATGCCTCATTTTAGGGTAAAGATGGATGCAGTTCCAGGAATGAGAACCCGATTCACTTTTGTTCCAACTAAAACAACAGCTGAATATAGAATCGAGAAAAACAATCCGGAATTTGATTATGAACTTGCATGTGCAGAGGTATGTGGCAAAGGCCACTTTGCCATGCAAAAGAAAATTATAGTAGTGGAAGAAGCTGAATATTTGGCATGGTTGAAAAAGCAGCCATTGATGTACAAAGCCGAGCTTCACTCAATTAAAGGTCTTTCTCCAGAAGTTCATCAAGCTTCTATTGAAACCAAAACTAACACACAGTAATAGGAAAAAAAGTAGCGCAGGTTATGTCAACTCACGATATGCACAACGGAAACGGTCACGATCACCACAAGGAGCATGGCCATGATGCCCATGAAGAGCATCATCCAAAGGCCACTTTCCTCAACACTTATGTGTTTAGTACGGATCATAAAACCATAGCCAAGCAGTTCATGTTTACGGGGGTCTTTATGGCAGCCGTAGGCTTGTTTATGTCTTTGCTTTTCAGGCTTCAACTCGCATTTCCAGATACTAAGTTTCCGATTTTGGAAGCCATGTTTGGAGAGTGGTATAAAAATGGAGTTCTGGACCAGAATTTTTATCTGGCGCTCGTTACCATGCACGGTACCATTATGGTATTTTTCATGTTAACTGCAGGCTTAAGCGGAACTTTTTCCAATTTCCTCATTCCCTTGCAAGTCGGTGCCAGAGATATGGCTTCGGGTTTTCTCAATATGTTATCGTATTGGTTTTTCTTTGCATCAAGCGTATTGATGTTTTCTTCCATATTTATTTCAACCGGCCCTGCCGGTGGTGGGTGGACCGTTTACCCTCCGCTTAGTGCAAAAGAGGTTTTTGCCCCAGGCTCGGGTTTGGGTATGGATATGTGGTTATTAAGTATGGCCCTTTTTATCATATCTTCTTTATTGGGCGCAATTAATTATATCACAACGATTTTTAACCTCAGAACAAAGGGAATGACAATGAATCGCATGCCGCTGACCATGTGGGCGTTTATGCTCACCGCTGTAATTGGTGTTTTGTCTTTCCCTGTACTTTTTGCCGCAGCACTATTGCTGTTGATGGACCGAAATTTCGGTACCAGCTTTTTCCTCGACGGCCTTTATGCAGGCGGAGAAGTATTGCCCCATTCGGGTGGTTCTCCGGTTTTGTTTCAACATTTATTTTGGTTCTTAGGGCACCCAGAAGTGTATATCGTACTCTTGCCTGCCTTGGGCATTACCTCCGAAATTATTTCTACCAATTCACGCAAACCGATTTTCGGTTACCGGGCGATGGTAGGGTCCATGTTTGGAATCGCGATTCTCTCCTTTATCGTTTGGGCCCACCATATGTTCGTTACCGGAATGAATCCGTTTTTGGGAACGATATTTATGCTTTTGACATTGGTCATTGCAGTTCCCTCTGCGATTAAGGCCTTTAATTATATTACTACGCTTTGGCAGGGAGATTTACGACTTACAACTGCAATGATGTTTTCAATCGGATTGGTTTCCCACTTCGTGTCAGGTGGTATTACCGGAATTTTTCTGGGAAATGCAGCGGTCGATATTCCACTTCATGATACCTACTTCGTTGTAGCCCACTTTCACCTTGTGATGGGCTCTGCATCTGCATTTGGCTTTCTTGCCGGTGTTTACCATTGGTTCCCAAAAATGTTTGGAAAAATGTTAGATGAGAAATTGGGCTCTATCCATTTCTGGCTCACCTTTATTTCGGTTTATCTCGTTTTCTTCCCCATGCACTTTCAAGGCCTCGCCGGTGTACCGAGAAGGTATTATAATTATTCAAATTTTGCCTTTGCTGAAGGTTTCGGTGACTTAAATGTGATTATTACCGCAGGTGCTTTTCTTGGGTTTTTTGCCCAGATTATTTTCATCTACAATTTCATCAACACCATGCGCCGCGGAAAAGATGCGCCTTTAAATCCATGGAATGCAAATACATTGGAATGGACAACTCCTTTGCATCCTGAACATGGTAACTGGGTGGGTGAAATTCCCGAAGTTCATCGTTGGCCTTATGATTATAGCCGTCCTGGAATAAAAAAGGATTATTTGCCTCAGCATATTCCCGACAATGACCCGGAATGGTTTGAAGGTGGTGCATCCATTGACCCCATTGGGAAACCAAAATCTGAAACGCACCACGTCTAAAGGTAGAATATTGAAATCGTGATTGAAAAAGGGTATAGAAGGGCAGGAGCGATTTCGATTTTATCGGTCTTATTTTTGATTTTCGTGGGTGGAATTGTAAGAAGTACAGGTGCCGGAATGGGTTGTCCAGATTGGCCAAAATGTTTTGGAATGTGGGTGCCGCCAACTTCAGAATCTCAACTTCCTAGTGATTGGAAAGAACGCTACGGTTCCCATGGCTATGCTACAGCCCCCTTTAATATTGTAAAAACCTGGACAGAGTATTTGAATCGCCTGATTGGTGTCTTGATTGGATTCTCTGTTTTCATTGCAGCTTTATTTTCAGTTCCATTGAGAAAGCGAAATGTTTGGATTCCGATACTCTCCTTTACGGCTTTAATTGCAACGGCTTTTGAAGGTTGGTTAGGAGCAAAAGTCGTAGAGTTAAACTTAGCCGGATGGATGGTGACCGTGCATATGCTTTTTGCCTTGATTATTCTCGGTGTACTTTCTTTAGCTTGGATTTTGGCTGGGCCCAAAGTAAAAATTGAGGGAGAAAAATTGGTAGTCAATCGTCTAAAATGGATTGGGGTGCTTGCCTTTTTTCTCACGACCCTTCAGATTTTAATCGGAACCCAAGTTCGCGAAGGCGTGGATTCAATTGCAGAATCTCAGGTGCTTACGGACCGGGCTGTATGGCTACAACAAATTCCGTTTTGGTTTGCGCTGCATAAAATTTCTTTTCTGATTTCGGGCTTATGTATTGTCGTATTTTCTATTGGCGTCATTCGCCAATCTGATCGCAATAACCATAGAAAATTAGCCTATGGAATTTTGATTGCTTTTTTTGCAGAAGCAATTGCAGGGATGGGTTTGAGTCAATTTGCCTTGCCTTTTTGGTTACAGCCGATTCACTTACTCATCGCTTCTTTCTTATTTATATTTCAGTTTCATTTGCTATCTGGGATGTTGCTAGCTTCTAAATTGAGCATGCAAAAATTGACAGAGGTAAATTTTAAATCGAACGCAATCGCATCATGAGCCAAGAAAATATTGCGATAGGAAGAGAAGAAGTGAGCTTAGGTAAAAAGCTTTCAGGCTTAATTACCTTAGTGAAGCCCCGCTTATCTTTTCTGGTGGTTTTTTCTGCTTGGTTCGGCTATCTGATGGGTGCAGGTGAAAACGCTTTTACTTTCAAGGGAATTTTTTGGATTTCTTTAGGAGGTTTTTTGGTTACAGGTGCTTCTAATGCCCTTAATCAAGTGTTGGAAGTGGAGTTTGATAAATTAATGATTCGAACCCGCATGCGTCCCTTGCCAACGGGTGTTTTAACAAGCGGTGAGGCCTTGATTCTTGCTCTAGTAGCCGGAATTAGCGGAATCCTCATTCTAGGTTTCATTTTCAATTTGGTTACTGCCTTACTCGGCATTATTGCCTTGTTGTCATATGCATTTGTTTATACGCCGTTAAAACGGCTTCACCCCATTTCAGTTTTTGTTGGGGCCTTTCCCGGCGCACTTCCGCCATTAATTGGTTGGGCTGCTTCAGGAGAAATAGGATTAGGCGCACTCGTTGTTTTCCTCATTCAATTTATCTGGCAATTTCCCCACTTTTGGGCAATCGCATGGCTGTTAGACGAGGATTATGCAAAAGCAGGATTCAAAATGTTGCCCCTGAAAGAGGGAAAGGGAAAAGCAACCGCATTGTTAATTTTGATTTATACCTCTCTATTAATACCCGCCTCATTTGCTCCATTTTTCGTAGGCACAACCTCATGGTTGGGACTTTCAACCTTGTTGGTTTGCGGCATTGGATTTACCTATCAGGCATTGAAGTTATTTAAGAATCAAGATAATGCATCGGCAAGGGGATTAATGTTTGGTTCCTTTTTATACCTCCCTTTGGTTCAAATCGCGATGGTGCTTGACAAAATTTGGATATGATGGCAGTAGATTTTAATCAAAAAAGATTCGTCATACATCCGGCTCGTTTTGCGATGTGGCTATTCATGGTGAGCAGCATCCTTTTGTTTGGGGCTTTGACCAGTGCTTTTATTGTGCAAAAAGGAATTGAAACCGATAAAAACACCTGGTTGCATATTTTTATCCCTTCTCTCTTTTATTACACAACAGCCGTTTTGGTATTGAGTTCAATAACGGTGCAATGGGCAGTGAGCCGGGCAAGGAAAAATGATTTTAAGCAAGCCTTGATTGGGCTTACTACGACTTTTGTCTTAGGTGTTTTCTTTTTAATCGGTCAATTAATTGCTTGGGAACGCTTGGCTGTCGGAGGAGTTACCTTGGCCTCAAGTGCGGCAGGAAATTATGTCTATGTGCTAACCGGGGTGCATGGCGTCCATATCATTGCCGGACTCACTTTTGTGTTGGTGGTATTGGTGAGAACGCTAAAGGGAAGGTATACAACCAACAATATAATCGGGTATGAAAACTGTGCTTCATTCTGGCACTTTTTGGGTTTGCTCTGGATGTATTTATTCATATTTTTGCTCATTAACAAATAATCGGGCGCATATCATTTCTTAAATCAAGAAGAAACATGGCTAACGCAGCAACATTAAGTAAAAGCGCATCTGCATGGAACGGAGGAGGCATCGAGCCTTTTAAGGCGAGTTATGGCAAGTTGATGATGTGGTTTTTCCTCGTCTCAGATGCATTTACCTTTTCAACCCTTCTTATCGTTTACGGTTGTATTCGTTTTTCGAG
>JAYSVQ010000555.1:0-3077 GCA_043718485.1 Bacteroidota bacterium | reverse complement strand
TTTAAAGACATTAGATTTTCTTTAACAAAGCATTTTCTTGGTTTTTGGAAGCATTCTGACCGTATATAAAAGAAATTTCTTCCGGAAAACACTATTCAATAAAAGTCTTGAAATTTGGATTTAGCCAAATTCTGAAACAATAGCACCTTTTAGGCGTATTGACGGTCAAAGAATTAATACCGATATTGGTGAGCGCAAATTTCTAGGTTTTTAATAAATGAACTCGACAATTCCGATTCACAATTTCGACAATCCTATTCGGCTTTCAAATGGGATTACCACCTTATTTAAAGGCATTAGCCAAATAGGGAATGTGTTTCGTACATCGGGTTTTGTTTTTCTATTCGTTATTTTATTTTTTGCCGTTTTGCCTGTTTACGGGCTATTAATTATTGTAACCAACCTTTATCTTATCTGGGTTGTAAATCGATTAAAAAAGGCTATGCCAAATATTAACAAGGAAATTGGCCATTTAAATTACGAGGATGCAACCATTTTAAAGAACCATTTAAATCAATTTGGAGTCAACCTCAATTCCATTGACATATCAAACCTAGGTTTTTTAAATATTATTACGCTTGGTCTTTTCAACAAAATAAATAGGATTAATCACTATTATTGGGGATTTCAAAAGACCATTGACCAAACCTTATTTATCGATGGTTCTGAAATGCCTCCTTTAACAAAAGAGGAGGAACAAGTATTTGGTGCTTTGAATGATGTTTGGGGAGAGGATAATGATAAAGAATATGCAAAAATGACCCATTATCATCTAAAAAAGAGACTTGAAAATTAATAAAAGGTTGGAGGTTTGGGATGTCGCAACTACCCCATCCTATCCAAATCAGGAAAACCAAAAAGAATTTACTGCCCGCCCTGTCATATTAATTGAAGATTTACAGGATGAAGTTTTAGTTTGCCCTGTTACCTAACAAATTCACCAATCTGGGAATTACAAATATTCGATATTAGTTGAAAAGGATAGTCCTGAGGCAATATCAATGGGCCTAACCTTTTCTTCTTTAATCATTCTTGATAGGTTGGTCATCGTTAAAAGATTTCGTTTGTTGCCCAAAATCGGTGAATGCCCTGATTCGATAGTAGAAAAAATTGAGGAAATGTTAAACCAAATGGAAAGGGATAGAAGGAGTATTTAGACTCTCGTTTCAATGCAAGTCTTTCTAATTCTCCCTGTCTATTTCATTTCTAGTTAGTTTTCCTTTCAATCCCCTATGCAACTAAAGGAATATTCGTTTTTGCATTTAAAAACGCCCTTTAGGAATCACATTCTTGCAGGAACCCAAAAATAGGTTTCGCCCCTTTGTTACTTTTTCCCTTTTTTTTCCATTTGCTATTAAAGGAGAGGTTGGACATTTAGTCCATGAATCTTGTCCCTGGAGGAGTTATTACCTTTGTCCTGGCCGGATTTCCCATAGGACTCCTTTTAGCACCCACGCGCTACCCATGGCATGGTATTTTAATAGTGTTTTCTATAGTTTTTGTTTTAATCTGGCTGAGCGGTTCGAGAGAAAACCCCGGCAGGCAAAGGTATTTGATCTTAGCCATTTTCAGTTTGATGGTCTTTTTCGGCTGTCAAAGAAACCGTAGCCTGCGTTATGAAACCGAGGCCAAAAAGAACCTGCTCAGCAACCGAGAATTGAAGCTTGAAGTGGTTTTTCTGGAGGCTGGCATTTCAAATAAAAAATCAACGAGCGTAGAAGCTGAAATTCTTAAGGCTTGGGTGAATGGAAAAGAAACAAAAGCAGCAGGAAAAATCTTACTCAACATAGGGCCGGAATGGCCCTGGCCTTGTGGATTTGAAACTGCAATGATTCAAACCCACGTCCAAAGCCTCGACCAAAAACAGGGAGCCTATTGGGATTTTCTTCAACGCAAAGGCGTGCTCTTTAACGGCAAAGTTCTGGCTATGGAAATGATAGGAATAGAGCAAAGTTTTCGCTCGGTTTTTTTCAGCATTCGTAAAAGCATTGTGAAGGCGATGAATGAAAAAGGCTTTAGTACCAAAAGTTCAGCATTGGCCTCAGCCATGATGATTGGTGACAAAAGCGGATTAGATAAAGAGATAAAATTGCAGTTTTCAAAGTCAGGCCTCAGCCATATTCTTGCCGTTTCAGGAATGCATATTGGAATCATTTTTCAAGTAATGTGGTCCTTGATGCTGCCATTGGCAACAAGCCGGAAAAGACGAATGGCAATCACGATTTTTAGCATGTTTCTATTGTTTTGCTTTGGCATATTGGCCGGTTCGGGTGGCTCCATTTTAAGAGCCGTATTTATGTTTGAAGCCGCTTTGTTTTCCTCCTTATTTATGGCGGGTAAAACAGGGCCATATGGATTAAGAGCAGCCATTTTCTTTTTACTTTGGTTTGACCCTCCCCTTCTTTTCGATGCCGGTTTTCAATTGTCATGTGCAGCAGTTGCGGGTATTTTCGGCATGGTTCCTCCTATTCAAAAGTGGCTTTTTATTCACCTCCCCTATTTGCCCAAATGGTTAAACGAGCCCATGTCTGTAACCCTTGCTGCCCAGGCAACAACTACCCCTTTTGTGCTTTGGCATTTTGGCGCAATTCCGGCTTGGTTTATTCCCGCAAATCTAATTGCAGTTCCTATTTCAGTCATCCTCATGAAACTTGGATTTCTCACCCTTTTTCTATTTTGGATACCCCTTCTTGGTGACGTCTTGGTATGGGTTTTTACTGCCTTAGTGGAAATGATGGCATGGATCGCAGAATTTTTTTCGGCTTTGCCCGGCGCACAGGCTACCTCTTTTTCCTTAGCAGATACCGGAATGCAGGTTTTAGCTTTTTGGCTTGTCTTATTCTGTTTCTGCGCTTTTTTTATTCGATTACTTAAACCTAAAAAGCAGGTAGCTGACCCTGCCTGGATAGATTCCTTAACCCTTAGGTGGGCCGGGTAAAGAAGTTGCGATATGGATTCCGCGTCTTTTTGTTCTGATATGTCTTAAATGAGAAGGCCATATTGTAAATTGGCAGCATGTCGAATACCCAAGAGATTTTAACAGATAAAAGTGAAGGCATTGCTTGGATTACCCTCAA
>JAYSVQ010000554.1:0-3077 GCA_043718485.1 Bacteroidota bacterium | reverse complement strand
CTGCTTTTTTTATGTGCGCACACATTGAAACCCAAGTGCGCTTAGTTCTGCCCAAAAATGCGGGAATGATTTATTTACTACCTCGGGGTTTTGAATGTGAACTTTCCCCCAATTGAGGCTCAGGATGGATAATGCCATCGCCATTCTATGGTCATTAAAAACAGGTAAGGGTTGAGAAACTGGGAACAATTCTTTGGCATCTAACCGCAAGGTCTCTTCCACTTCGATCAATTGAACACCCATAGATTTAAATACTTCCATCAGCGCCTTCACCCTATCTGTTTCTTTTATTTTTAAGGTTTGGAATCCGGTGAAAAGGGCCTTAGTTTTTATGCACGCCAAATAAACTGCGATAGTTTGCAAAAGGTCCGGGCAATCTAAAAAATCAAATGTTGTTTTTAGGGAAGTTGAAGAAGGAATACTTTTTGCGACCATACTTTGGTTACCTTGATTGAAGTTGAATTGCATTCCGTCTTCGCACAGGTAATCCATTATGATTGCATCGGATTGTAAAGATTGGGCAAAGAGGTTTTGAAAAGTTAATTCAGACCCGGGTCTGAGGGCAGCCATTGCGATAAAATAAGCGGCCGACGACCAATCGCTTTCGATGTTTAATTGAACCTGATTAAAATGCTGAGGAGGAATGTCAATGGTTTGGCCTTTGATTTGAATTTCGATTCCACATTTCCGCATCATGGCTAATGTCATTTCAAAATAAGGAGTCGAAACCTGCCCACCGACTAAGTTCATTTGTAATCCCTTTCCTAAAATCGGGCCTACCATCGCCAGCGCAGAAATAAATTGACTGGATACGTTTGCTGAAACTTGAATTTTCCCGCCACATGCCATTGGATTTTTTCCCTTTATAAAAAGTGGCGGAAAGCCTTTGTGATTCATATAATAAATATCTGCGCCCAGTGCATTGAGGGCATCAACCAAAATGCCAATGGGTCGTTCTTGCATTCGCATAGAACCTGTGAGTTGACGCTCCCCTTCTGTAAAGGCGAAAAGGGCAGTTAGAAAACGCATAGCCGTTCCCGCATCTCCAACATTCACGATCGGGTTTTCAGGTTCAGCGAGGCACCGCTGCATGATTTGACTGTCTTCTGCCATTGAGCAAGCGGAGGGCCGGACTTTTCCTTTGCTTAAAAACTGAAGCGCTAAAGCGCGATTGCATTCACTTTTTGAAAGGGGCAAATTTACACTACCAATTAATGGCCCCTGAGGGGCAATGAGCAAAAGACTTTCCATCTTAGGAGTACGAAACCCGCATTTGATGGTAGGCCTCAAAACTGTTCAGTATTTCTTCTTTTGAAACTTCCTGATTTACCCTGTATCCACCTAAACCATCGAGCAAAGAAAACTGAAGTTTCTTATCTTGATTCTTTTTATCGTGGGTTATTTTTTCCATCATCTTCACTATGTCTGATTCTGAAAAAATGGGCATAGGATAATGCTGCATAAGAAATTGAGAGATTTCCCATACATCGTGTTCAGACAGCAAATTTCGTTTTTGGCTTATGTAGGATTCACAAATCATTCCAATGGCAATCGCCTCGCCATGCAGCAAAATTTCATTTTCGCCTTTTTCAAGAAACACGGCTTCAATCGCATGGCCTATGGTATGTCCGAAATTGAGTGCCTTTCGTAGTTTCCGCTCATAGGGGTCGTATTGAACGAGGTCTGCTTTTACCCAAATGGAATTTGAAATCAGCACTTCATCAGGTAGGGAAAGATGGTTTCGATCTCGAATAAATGTCCAAAGTTTGTAATCGCGCAATAAACCATGTTTTATTACTTCTGCATACCCACTTCGCAATTCTCTGGCGGGAAGCGTTTGCAAAAACCCGGGGAAAACAATCACACAACCGGGCTCCCTAAACATGCCGATTTGGTTTTTAAGTCCAAGAAAATCAATTCCTGTTTTGCCCCCAATCGAGGCATCGACCATACCCATGAGGGAAGTGGGAATGTTCCAAAATGGGATACCCCGTTTAAAGGTCGCGGCAGCGAAACCGCATAAATCACTTATTACCCCTCCACCTAAATTCAAGATGAGCGCATCACGATCAAGGTTGAGCATCGTAAATTGTTCCCAGAGAAAAGAGAGGGTATTGAGATTTTTGTTCCGCTCACCAGAAGGCAATTCGATTAGGTCATGTTCAGGAATAAATCTCTGCAAAATAGGCAAACAAAATTGTTTGGTATTCTCATCTACCAACACAACCAAGCGTGAATAATCATAACTTTGAAGAAGATTGGGAAGCATACCGAGAACACCCTCACCCACGTAAATCGTACATCTTCTTAATCGGATAGACCGGATACCCCGATTTACATTTTGATTCATGTCGAAAATCTGTTTGAGTGCGCTAATTTCGTAAAAGTAATCGAATGAATAGGAATCCTGGGCAAACGAACTACCTATATCCAGATTTAGCATTTTGATAGGAAAAAAACGCCTTTTTAGCGAAAATCGAAAACAATTTTGCCTCATTTTGCTTGTATTCGTTTTATTCACAGATTGAGATTTCACCGCCAGATTGTCATGAAAAACTTTCTCCTAATTTCTTCCCTTTTCCTGTTTTTTGGTTTTGCATCTGCGCAAAATGGAACGATTCGTGGCCTCGTTAAAAATTCACTCACCAATCAGCCACTGGAATTTGCCACAATTCAAATTGGAAGCTTAGGAAAAGGAACGCTTACTGATTCATCGGGCTTTTTTGAAATCAAAGATTTACCAGCCGGGATTTACAATGTTGAAGCCCGCTATACGGGTTATGTTAGCCAATTGGCATTTGAAATTCAGGTTCAAAACAATCGGCCCACATTACTAAATTTTGAATTGGAGGAAGAAGGCACCACACTTGAAGAAGTTACAATTGAAAGTAATCCCTTTACCAAGAATGTGGAAAGTCCGGTATCCATTCGCACTATTGGTCTTAATGAAATTCAACGAAATCCGGGGGGTAATCGAGACATTTCTAAAGTAATTCAAAGTTTACCTGGTGTGGCAAGTTCTGTAAGTTTTAGAAATGATATTATCATTAGAGGGGGGGCACCAAACGAAAATCGAT
>JAYSVQ010000553.1:0-9279 GCA_043718485.1 Bacteroidota bacterium | reverse complement strand
ATGGTTGGTCTTGTAAGGCCGAATCAAGGCCACATTTTTCTCGACCAAAAAGACATCACCAAAATGCCGATGTATCGTCGCGGCCAAATGGGAATTGGATATTTGGCACAAGAGTCTTCTGTTTTTAGAAAGCTTTCAGTTGAAGACAATATTTTGGCGATTCTTGAAATGGCCACGAATCTCAACAAACAAGAAAGAAAAGAAAAAACAGAAAATTTGATAGAGGAATTCAGCCTAAAACACGTTAGAAAAAATCTGGGAGGTTTATTGTCTGGTGGGGAAAGAAGGCGCACCGAAATTGCAAGGGCGCTCGCAACAGATCCAAAATTTATTTTGCTCGACGAGCCTTTCGCAGGGGTTGACCCGATTGCAGTAGAAGAGATTCAAATTATCGTATCTAAGTTAATTGACAAAAACATTGGCGTGCTGATTACCGACCACAATGTGCATGAAACCTTAACCATAACCGACAGGGCTTACCTTTTGTACAAAGGCCAAATTTTAAAATCAGGAACGGCAGAGGAGCTCGCTCAAGATGCCTTGGTTCGCAAAGTGTATTTAGGAGAAAAGTTTCAGCTCAAACGCTGATGTCAGTTCTTAAATTCGGCGCTAATATTCTCTTTCGGCCACGTTTGAAAAGGCTGGAACACATTAGAATTGCGCCTGATCAAAGTCAAAAAAAAGTCGAAGCGTTCCTTTTCAACAAATTGCAGCAAACCCAATTTGCAAAAGATAATAATCTTAGTCAAAACCTAACCTATAAAACTTTTGCCGAAAAAATTCCGATTCGTTCCTATGAAGAAATATTCCCCTGGATTGAAAGGACTATAAAGGGAGAAAAAAATATTCTTTGGCCGGGCCGCACAGATTGGTTTAGCAAATCGAGTGGAACCACAAATGCGAGAAACAAATTCATACCCGTAACGCGTGAGGCATTAGAGGATTGTCATTTTCGCGGAGGATTAGATATGTTTTCACAATATCTGCATTGCGTGCCCGACTCCAAAATTTTTCAAGGTAAACAATTGACTTTAGGTGGTAGTTTAAGCAAAAATAATTTTCGCGAAAATTCGTGGCTGGGTGACATAAGTGCGGTTTTAATTAAAAACATTCCTCGCATGTATGAGTGGATGAGAAGTCCCAATCCTGATTTGGCCCTAATGGAAAATTGGGAGACCAAAATTCAACAAATTGCTTCTGCTGTTTCTTCCCAAAACATAATTTCATCAGCCGGTGTACCCACTTGGATGTTGCTTCTTTTTAAAAAGGTTCTCGAGTTATCCGGAAAGAAAAACATGGCCGAAACCTGGCCCAATTTTGAGGTGTTTTTTCATGGTGGGGTCAACTTTTCTCCCTACCAAAACACGTTTAAGAATATGTTCTCTCCTCAAAAAATTAATTTTGTTGAAACCTACAATGCTTCAGAAGGGTTTTTTGCATTTCAAGATGCCTCAGAAAAAGAAGGCATGTTGGTTTTGGCAGATCACGGAATTTTTTATGAATTTATTCCTTTAGAAAGATTCAACACCAACGATTTTTTTGCTATACGTTTGGAAGAGGTTGAAATCGAAAAAAATTACGTGATGGTAATCTCTACAAACGCAGGTTTGTGGCGCTATATTACGGGAGACACCGTGCGCTTTGTGAGCACATTTCCTCACCGATTAAAAGTCAGCGGAAGAACGAAGAACTATATTAATACTTTTGGAGAGGAACTTATGGTCGAAAATGCTGAAGAGGCCATTCGCCTAACCTGTTTGGAAACCGGTGCGAGTATTGTGGAATTCACAGCCGGACCCATATTTTTTGAAGGCACCAATTCCGGTGCACATGAATGGTTGGTCGAGTTTGAAGTAAGCCCCCCTAACAAAGATGCATTCAGAATTTCTTTGGATAATCATCTGAGAAATTTGAATGCAGATTATGATGCAAAGCGACAAAACAATTTAGTACTTCGCATGTTGGAAATGACAATTACCCCCAGCGGGCTTTTTCAGCGGCTACTCAATGCCCAAAATCGAACCGGAGCACAAGCTAAAATTCCTCGCCTGCAAAACGACAGAAAATTATTAGAACAATTAAAAGGATTAATGTAAAAATTTAACGCATAAGGGTAACATTTCCTGCCTCGCGGCTCAAGAGTGGCACCCCTTGTGCGCTCCAGAATTCATATTCAATTGTCCAAAAATACACCCCTTCGGGCACCTCTTTTGCATTATTTAATGTTCCATTCCATCCTTGGTTTATTTCATCAAACAATAGCCCCCCCCACCTATCAAATATTTTTAAATGATAATAGCGCATTCCGTAAACTTGAAAGGGAACAAAAACATCATTTGTACCATCGCCGTTTGGCGTAAAAATATTTTGCGTCGATATAGAGCAATCCAAAATTTTAAACTCAACTGAATCGCAAACTTCTGGCAACAAATTACATCTTGAAGTGTCTTTGCCACAGACTACCAACCAAAATGTTTGGTTCTTCTCATAACAACTCGGGTCCCAACATACTTCAATTTTCAATGGGTTTGACCCGCTCAATGTTACCGTAGATAAATTTCCGTTTCCAAACCCGGGCTTAAAAGTTGCAGAATTCCCTGAGGCAATCAATTGGGCCACCTGACCATCTGGGTCTTCGAGAATTACCTCATAACAAAATGGCACGCCCTCGGGATGAACCTCAATTGCGGTACCATTATTAGGAACCATAGAGATGTCATGTGAAATGGAAGGACTTTGGTTGAAGGGCTCGCTCACACGAATATACAAGGTGTCAAAAACCCAGTTTGAAGAATTGCAATCAAAAGTATCTCTGCCCCAAGTAGCGATGCGCAATAACTCACCACTAAAATCACAGCCGGGAGTCAAACAAATTTCTCCCGAAATTAGAGTGTCTGAAATTTGATCCCAAGTAATTTGGGCTTGGTGACCAGAGGGAAGGCCGGTTAAACCAAACTGTACCTCAAACTCAATATCTAAAAAGGTGTGCGCTCCGCTATCCTTCAATTCAAAACCATAACAAACCGTGCTGTCTGCTGCTACGACTAGGGAATCGCCATTTAAAGCATACCCAGGCAAAAAAGAATGCGATAAATTAGGGGGCGGATTAATGAGTTCATTTACCATCACATATACCGAATCGAAAACGCTTTGAAACCGATTGCAAGAATTTTCTTGTATTGCCTCGGTTATAAGTAAAAACGTTTTTTCTGCATTCTCACAATTTGGAGTCCAACATATTTGAAGACGAATACTGTCACCAATAAAAACAGGAATCAGATTTGCCGAAGGGCCGGAATAGGGGCCGGATATATCTAACAACGTCAATTTCCAGGTTAGATTGAGGGCAGGAAATGTGTCGTGAATAAGCACCTCATAACAGAGGCCATCGTGTACATTTACAAAAATGGTGTCTGCTTGCGAATTATTTCCGCTTAGATCATGTGTTATGGTGGGTGGCGGATTGGGTTCAGCCGGCACACGTAAATACAAAGTATCTAGGTCTTTCCCATCGGGCGGGCAAATAGTGTTATCGTTTGCTTCTAATATTACACGAAACAAGCCATTCATCATGTCACAACCGGGTCTTAAACACGAAAAAATAGAAATGGAGTCAGAAAATTCGGTGGCAGAAAGCGATGGCGTTAAAACAGATGCACCCGACAGATTTTCAACCCGAATAGCATAATTCAAATGGCCTGTTTGCAAGGTATCTTTAACAAACCAGCGAAAACAAGCTAAGGAATCGACTCTTAATGTCAAGGTATCGTTTACAAATGGGAAATTAATTGGGTTGAAACCAACTTTCGGACCCACAACTGGAGGCGGCAAAATAATAACCCACACAGAATCATAGGCGAAATTGTAATTCGTACATCCTTTTGCATCTCTTCCCCCAATTAAAAGAGGAATTGTATCACCGATATATTCACAAGCCGGTTGCCAACAAATTCTTAACTGAATTGGATTCACACCCGAATTCGTTTGGGAAATGGTTGCAGCAGGCGGAAAAAAACCTGCTCCGTTTCCAAAAGCTTCACTGACCGGAAAACTAATTAAACTATCTGTGAGAATAGAATCCCAAATGCTTGCCTCGTAACAAAATGAGGTTCCGGCTATGGCATAAATAGTATCATTTATGCCATATGTAACGGAAAGGCCGGGGCTTAGAGAATCAATCACAGAAAGATTATGGCCTGCGTTTGGCGGTTGCCCCGGTGTGGAACATTGAATTACATGAATTTGAATATCTCTTTTATTCTCAGACAACAACACTCCGTTTCTATATTCGCGAACCGAAACGGCTACTACAAAAATTCCAAGATTCTGCGGATTGAAAGTTAAAAAACCCGTAGTTGAATTTATGGAAGCAGTGCCAGGGCCAAAAGGATTTGAAGGATTAAACTGACCAGAAGCATAGGCTACCGTTTGGTAAGGCGGCGGCCCCAATGGATTAAATAGATTTGCTGTGCCCGCACAATTACCTGTGTTTCCAACCGAAGGGGGCAAATTGACCACGCCACAATCACCCACTCCCACACCCTGAAAATTTCTGCCGCCTAATGGGTTTGACAATAAATAAATTAAAGAATCTCCATCGGCATCAAGCGCAGAGTGGTCGAAATAAAAGGACTCGTCAACACAAACAAACACTGGCAACTCATTCCTAAATACAGGACTAGAGTTACAAACCGCATGCTCCGGGCCGGGAATATGAATTGAAAACGTAACACCCTGTGTTAGAGGACTTAATAAATTTGTTATTGAAGCATTTCTACAGCACCTTGCCCAGCCTAAATGGTATCCTCCAGTTATAGGGGGAAGTCGTAAGGTTTGTTTATAAATGGCACGCTCTACACATAATGTATAGGGCCTTCCCACGCATGAATCCCAACCTTCGGGAATAATTTCAGGCGTGTTTGTTGGTTTAGGGATATCATAAGTAGAATAATTTTGAGGAAACAAACTTGGGAACACGAAAAATGTAATCGGGTCATCAAACGGGGCTTCACCCGTGTTACAGTCCCGATACATAACTAGGGTCACTTCATAATCATGGTTAACAGGGTCTAAACAACGATAATAAAGCTCTGCCCCCACAATATGGGTAGCAAAAATTTGGCTTGGCGCAAAAACCAATAAAAAACCAACAGCAATGGTTAGGCTAAATTGAAACAGTTTTATCGCTTTTTGAATCAAAAGAAAATAAGCTTGTTGGAAAATGCAGAAACAGCTTGAACTCGAAGTAAAAGGAAATTTACGGATAATCAGGCGTTTAGGATGCGGCCCGGCAGAAATTAACTTCGAGTGGCAAGAATTGAAATCTCGATGGAAAAATTTGTGGTTTTGTTTGGACAGGGCTATATTTGCAGTCCTTTTTGAGAAATAATTCATGGCAAACACAAAATCAGCCGAAAAACGAATTCGCAGCACTGCGGTTCGACGTTTAAGAAATCGTTATTTATTAACGACAACTCGCACTTTTTTAAAGCGAATTCGCCATTCAAAAGATGTAAAAGAGGCTTCAGAAATGTTGCCTAAAGTTGCCTCAATGATTGACCGTTGTGTAAAAAGCAGCATTTTTCACAAAAACAAAGGCTCAAACTTAAAGAGCAAAATCAGTCGCCACGTTAACGCGCTGCACAAAGCTTAAAATAATCTCTTTAGAGACGACCATAAATTAAAACCGCCTTTCAGGCGGTTTTTTTGTTACCCGCGAATTATTTTTTCCATTACGTCTTCGGTAAGACTACCCACCTTTGAGAATGAACCAAAATTATTTTGTGCCAATTAAACAATGGGCGGTAGAAGAAAGGCCAAGAGAAAAATTAGCAACATTAGGCATTGCATCACTCTCTGATGCTGAAATATTGGCCATCCTCATTGGTACCGGAACCAAAGACCAAAGCGCAATTGATATTGCAAGAAAATTATTAAAAGAGTTAGGCGGAATTAACAATCTCGGAAAAGCCGGAATTCATGAACTAGTCAAAACCAAGGGAATTGGCAAGGCAAAAGCAATTACACTCATTGCTGCATTCGAATTAAATCGCCGGCGGGAGCGAAGTGAAACAAAACCAAAACGAATTAATAGTCCCGAGCAAGCCGCAGCCTACCTAAAGCCCTTGCTGGCAGACCTGCCGAATGAAATTTTTTATGTTGTATTCTTGGACAAGGCCAATCAAATCATCGCTGAAAAAACGCTGTTTACCGGCGGTGTGAGTTCAACCATTGTCGATACAAAAATGATCTTCAAAGAAGCTACACAAATATTGGCATCTTCAATCATTGCTGCACACAACCATCCATCGGGCTCTTTAGACCCGAGCGAGGCAGACATTGCGCTCACTCAAAAAATGGCAAAAGCCGGGCAATTACTAGACATTACGGTTGTTGACCATCTCATTATTTCACACAAAGGGTTTTTCTCTTTTGCACTAGAGGGTCGATTGAACAGTTGAACCCTGCTTTTTTCAATGGGGTTTGCTACCTTTGAACATGCATTCTCCCAAAAAATTCATTCGCCGCGTTTTTCCTTATTTCTTTTTAATTCTCTTTTTTGTTTCTGGGCTTCAGGCAAAAGACACACTCAGGGTTTTAGAATATAATCTATTAAAGTACGGCATTTCAATGTCGGGTTGCACGAATCCCATTTCTGCAAAAAACGTGTACCTGGGAATAGTTATTGAAGATTATTTGCCTGATGTAATTGGGGTAAACGAATTAGGGCCGGATGCTTTATATGCAGAAAATATTTTAGTAAACGTTTTAAAGCCAATCAATCCAAATTATGAAAGAGCAGTCTTAACAAATGATGCCACTTCAGATGAAACCAATATGCTCTTTTACGATGCAAGCAAATTGGGATTAAAAAGCCAATCTGTAATTCCGCATAATTTGAGAGACATAAATGTTTACACCCTGTACTACAAAGACGCAAACCTGGCCACCAGTCAAGATACGATTTTCATGCATTTTATTAATATACATTTAAAGGCAGGCAGCACAACACAAGATCAAAACACAAGACTTGACCAAGCCAATCAGGTAATGGCTTATATGACCAATGCGGGAGATCCAGGAAATTATTTTTTAATGGGCGATTTTAATGTTCAAACCTCAACCGAAGCGTCTTACCAAAAATTCGTAGCAGACCCTAATCCAGATATTCGATTCGTTGACCCCATCAATACACCGGGCAGCTGGAATTCAAATTCATCTTTTGCCAATGTGCACACCCAATCAACAAGAACTACTGCTTTAGCAGATTGTGGTTCTTCAGGGGGAATGGACGATCGTTTCGATTTTATTTTAGTTTCAGGGTATGTAATGAACGGAACAGACCGTGTTTCTTATATTCCCGGAACTTACATGGGTTATGGGCAGGATGGAATTCGCTACAATCAGACAATAAATTCTCCAACAAATACTGCTGTCAGCGTCAATGTCGCAGGTGCGCTTTATTCCCTTTCCGACCATTTGCCGGTAGTGCTTCAAATTGAAGTTGAGGGTGATTTGGTTTCAATAAATCCTGAAAAAGTTTTTGTGGATGTGCCCCTTCAAATTGGGCTTACCCACAATGGCACAGCCGAAGAAAAATATTTGTGGATTTATAGAAAAAATGAGGCCTCATCAAATGTGGCTTTTGTTCGCCTTTATGATGCGCAGGGTAAAAAAGTAAAAGAATCAAAAATAGCCCTCATCGATAAAGAAGATTTTGTCTCTTTAAATGATTGGTTTTCAACTAAGGGAATATATTTTATTGAAGTTGAAGTTGAGAACGGTTATAAAGCATTTATTAAAGCAATACATTAACTAAAAATTCCAAAAAACAGCCATTCCTATTGAGATTTTTTTGTGAGGTTTTCGGCTTTTTAGAAATCTTGAAACCAGAGGTTTTCCCCAAGTTGGAGATAGCATTCGTTAACAAAAAAATAAGGCCCTGATAACGTGGGATTTAAGCACTAAAATTAACTTTGTGCCCCAATGAAGAGGATTTGCCTAAGCCTTCTTTTTTACTCCTTTTTTCTGCCGTCTTTATTTAGCCAAGATGGATGCAAGGAAAGAGTTACTTCTGTTTCCAATATCGGGTTAACCATCAACGATCTTGGATTAATAGGAAATGCCTTTGCGGGTAGTTTTGACCTTTACAATCAACCCTCTTGTGAGTTTCCCCTTAATTCCGGAATCGAACATGTGTTTGAAGGAGGATTATGGTTAGGCGGAAAAATAAATGGGGCTTTGACAGCCGTTTCTACCGGAGCTTTTGACGCTTCTGGAGGATATTTTCCCGGTGCGGAAGGATTTGAGTTTAGCGTACCGGCCGGTGCTTGTATGAGCGAGCGCTCTAGCCTTATTAGCAGCCCCTATTACCGACCTGAAGCCATTAGTCACCAAGATTTTTTATCTGTGTTTAGCGACAGCGCCGTCATTGTTCCGGGTACAAGCATTCCTATTTCCAATCATTTAAATCCCCTTGGTGTGACAGTCGAAATGCAATCCTATAATTGGAGTTTTTCCTTCGCTAACTTTTTTGTGATTTTACGATTTAAAATTACAAACACAGGCCAAAATAGTATTAACGATTTTCATATCGGTTATTGGATAGACGCTGTTATCAGAAATGTAAATATTACAAGTCCTGGTGGTTCCGCATTTTTTAACAAAGGCGGGAATGGTTATTTAGATAGCCTTTCTTTAGCATACGAGTTTGATGCGACAGGAGACCCCGGATTTACAGACTCTTATTTAGGATTAAAATTTTTAGGGGTTGAAGACAACGATGGTTTTCATCATCCAAGTCTTGACACCAATTTTAAAACTCATTTTTCGAGTTGGCAATTTAGAAATGCGGCAGACCCTTTATTCTTTTTTCCAACCAACGACGATCAGAAGTTCGGGAAAATGACAAATGGCTTAAATGGGCGTTCTGACTGGCTTTCGGCAATCGTTCCCGGATTAAAACAGCCTTCGAATCGATCGATGTTACTAACGGTTGGTTCTTTAGGAGCCCTGCTTCCCGGGCAATCTGCCGACATTGCCTTTGCTATCGTTCCCGCACGAAAAAACGAAGATGGCAACCCCAATTCGGCAGATAATGACATTCAAAAAGAAAATTTAATTCGGAGTGCTTTTTGGGCTCAAACAGCTTATAACGGGGAAGACCAAAATTTTAATGGCGTATTGGATGCGGGCGAAGACCGCGATGGAAATGGAATTATTTCACGATATATTTTACCGTCTCCGCCCGATGTGCCCCAAAGTAAAATTGTAGTACGG
>JAYSVQ010000552.1:0-3087 GCA_043718485.1 Bacteroidota bacterium | reverse complement strand
CTCAGCTGCCAATGAGGGAAATAAGGATGAAGCCATTCAGGCCTTTAAAAGTGTTGTTTTGGAATATGGCGGTGAAAAGGAATATGCCCTAAAAGCCCTCGACAATTTGTCTGCTTTATTAACAGCCGCCGAGTATGATAAAATTTTGAAAAGCTACAGGGAGAAACATCCCGATTCCGGTGGACAGCAATTGTGCAGCATTTCTTATCGAACAGGCTATGATCGCTTTATGCAGGAAAATTACCCTGCGGCTATTCAAATGTTGGGTGATTATATTCAAAATTGTCCTAATGGTGAATCCTCCCTTGATGCACATTATTTCAGGGGATTATCGTTTGAAAAAGTTAAAGACTCTTCAAGTGCGGTAAGAGATTTTGAAGTGGTGTATACCGCTAATCCGGTTGACGCGCAAACAGAAGATGCCTTGAAAAGAGCAGCGGATATCTGGTTGGGCAGAAAGAATTATATGACCGCGCTCCAACTGTATTCAAATCTGGATGAAATATCAACCCGAATTGAAAATCGCTTAGTTGCGCGATTTGGAAAAACAAAATGTTACATGAGCATGGCTGATTACAAATTAGCCCAAGATGTTTTTATGGTAATCTACTCTGATCCTAATACCACTGAATTTAGCAAAGACAAATCTTATGTTCAAATTGGGGTGTGTAAATATTATTTGGGTTCCATTGATGAGGCCTACAACATCTTTTCGGAAATGGAAAAAAAGAACAAGGGAGAGTTCGGTGCGGAAAGTCAATATATGATTTCTCAAATTTTGTTTGACCAAAAGAAATATGATGAATCCATTGCTGCCGGTCTCTATCTAAAGGACAATTTTCCCACTCAACATTATTGGAAGGCACGTTCTTTTTTGGTTTTAGTTGAGGATTTTCTTGCCACAGACGATACCTTGGCAGCGACCGAAAACCTTGCACGATTGGCTCAAGAGAAACGTTTTCCGGATGTGCAAGGACAGGCGATTAAACGGTATAATCAAATTATGGCCATTTGGAAACCAAGCGAGCCAGCAATAAAGGAGGAGGGACAATGAAAATCAATAAATGGAACATGAGGATGGGTTTGAAAACAGGTTTTCTTTTTATAAGCCTTTCTTTGTTTGTCTTTGGTGCCCTTCATGCCCAGATAAAACCGGGAGGAAGTGAACCCTCAGGCGTACAAAAAGATCAGACTGTTTTAGGAAGCAGGGAAGGGGAGGAAGTGGCTGAAAGTAAAAAACCGGATATAAGATTGCCTGCCATTGAAATTCCTGTAAAGACGGAAGGTTTGACTTTTGATAGTCTGGATATTCCGGCTGCTTCGACTTACAATCCTCCATCTCCTCGTGTAATGCCTCCCGAAAAGGAAGTTTGGCCAGCGCTTTATTCCAATTATGTAAAATTAGGTTTCGGAAGGTTTGCGACTCCCATCGGGAAACTCTATTTGAATAATGGCCGCAATGCTGATTTCGATGCCGGCTTTGACTTTACGCATATATCATCTTCAAGTGGATGGGTTAAGTATGCTGAAAGCAGAGAAGATTCAGGTAATGCGCGATATTCACGTCATTTAAAAGGCCAAACCGTGGGCCTTAGCTTTTTTGGGTATAATACGAGCTATTATTATTTCAGAGATACCTTGCTTGAAGGGAGTCCACTTTTAAATATTCAAGATTCACTAAATCAAAAGAGCACAAAGTTTAGAGGTGAAATAAACCTTATCCGTCATTTTGATACTTCAGGGGTAAACTATGATGTCAGTCTTCAATTTCGAAATTGGTTTGATAGAAATAAGAATAGAGACATACACTTAGACCTCATTCCAAATTTTTCGTGGAATATGGTTAAGAATTTGAGGGCGGGCATACATTCTGCGATTGTATATTCCAATGCTCAATTCGATACGCTAAATGAGTCTCGTTTCTTTTTAGATATTAGCCCTTCTGTTCTATTCAGCCAAAGAAAAATTAGGCTATCAGGTGGCGTAAAAATTAATTCTTATAGTGACTCCTCCTCTGTTTTTGGGGCCTTTCCATTTGTAAGAGCCGAGTTTGATGCCTTATCTGAAATACTCACCGTCTATGCTGGGTATAAGGGAGGAATGGAATACAATCGATTTTATAATTTAATTGGCGAAAATCGTTACCTCGATTTGCGTGCCAACATGAAACCTTCTATCGAAAAGTACAATGTTTACTTTGGCCTTTTGGGTTCTTTTTCAAAGTGGTTTAATTATAGTTTGCAGTTTTATTCAAAGAAGGTTGAGAATCAGGTTGTATTTGTTTCGCCTTTTGAGGGTAGTCATTTTGCCATCGTTTACGATAGTGCGATGATTGAGAAAGGCCTTGAATTCAATTTGGGACTGAATTGGAAAGATAAAGCGAGAGCTTCGCTTCAGGTAAAGGCAAGAGATTTTGTGATGACAAATGTTCCTTTCAATTTTGCCGTTCCACCCATTTATGCCAGGTTAAATGTGAATTACAATTTGGCTAACAAAATAGGCTTAGGCACCGCTATTTATTTTTATGGAAAACGCGCCATGAATTTAAATAGTAGCGGTTTACCGGAATATCAAGCTTCTATGGCAGATATTAGTTTTATGGCCGATTATAGGTTTTCGAATCGGTTTTCGGTATTTTTGGAATGCAATAACGTGTTAGATAACAAATTTTATCGGTGGTATGGTTATCAGGAACGCCCTTTTGATATCAAGGGGGGCCTTACCTTTTCGTTTTAATGGAGACACCTGAAGTTCAAAAAATGCTTGCCCTCGCTTTTGGAAACTTAAGCGTTTTTGGCATTCCAAAAGTGGGAACTTTTCGAAAAGCTTTTGTTTCTGCTGAAGTTGATGGTACCCAAAAAAAAATCGATCCTCCCGGTGAAAGTTTTATTCTTGAAACAGGAGATGATGCAGGAAGGGCCTTAGAACATTTTTTTATTTCCTTTTTAAAGTTAAGTTCTGACCAAGCAAAGAATTGGGTAAAGAAAATTTCCTGGTCAATGATGGGTGAGCTTGAATTGGGAAATGTATATGGAATTGAAGAGGTAGGTGAATTACAAAAAGTTGGCAATGCGATTCAATTTCTAG
>JAYSVQ010000551.1:0-3094 GCA_043718485.1 Bacteroidota bacterium | reverse complement strand
ACGCCATTTTCATCTACGGTCATTTTCTTGGTGTTTTGTGCGACCAAGCCAAATGGAATCACCAGACAAACAATTAAGGGTAAAAACAACAATCGTTTCATTCTCGACATTTCACTGTGCCTTTCTCAAATTTCGTACCACAGGTCACAATCATACGCCCTGAGTCTTTATTTGTTGTATGGATACCAGCATGCAAAGATACCAAACTAAAAAAGAAAGCATTTCCATTGTCGCTGCTTTTCGTTCAAAAAAGAAGCAATTTCAATGATTATTCACAAAGAGGAACAAGCTAAGGCAGGAATGGCAAGAGACTATCCTGTCAAAAGCCTATATTTGGCCATTGGAAAACACCGGCTTTCTCAGCGATTTTGGCATCGCCTTTTTGTTTATGGCAGGCGGAATTCTTTTTGCCCTGGGCGGTCTGCTGACGGCAAAATTATTGTCGCCCTCGCGACCCAATCCTGAAAAATTAAGCACCTATGAATGTGGAGAAGACCCGGTGGGAAATGCACGCATTCAAATCAACATCCGCTTTTATGTAGTTGCGCTCTTGTTTCTGCTTTTTGAGGTGGAGTTGATTTTTCTTTTCCCATGGGCCACGCTTTTCGGCAACAAAGCACTACTTGCAGAATCGGGTTGGTTCTTATTAGCTCAAGGTATATTTTTTTTACTCATACTTACAGCCGGACTTGCGTATGCATGGATGAGGGGCGATCTCGACTGGAAAAAAGCAGCGCCTATCCTTCCCCAAAGTGATTCGCCTATTCCCTTTTCTGAATATATTGGATTTAATCAGCAACAGGAAAGCCGCAATCCTCGAGCATGAAACCCTTGCTCATTATAGGTGCAATCTCTTTTTTATTCATTCAAGTTTCTGCTCAGGGACGTTCGGTTTTTCCAAGGTATAATGCAGATTCGATTCGCCAAAAAGTGAATTTCATTCAAGGCGAGTATTATTATCCTAAATTGTTGCTACGATTTGCTGAGGGAGACAGTACCATGGGTCCGCTTCACTATTATCTAATTTATTTTGGCTTACCTTTTCAACCGCATTACTCGCCCTACGCCAAAGCAAATGATGAGTTGAGAAAAAAATTTTTAGAACGCAGTTACCTCGATGCGCTGAATGAAGGCCAAAAAATAATCGCAGAGAATCCGGCTAACGTTACTGCCACGTATTACACCTTTATGGCCTGTAAAAAATCGGGTTATGAGGCTGAGGCTGCACTTTTCAAAAGTCGCTATTTTATTTTTATGGAGGCAATTCTCTCTTCCGGCGACGGAAAAAGCAGAGAAACGGCCTTTGTTCTTAATTCTGTTGATGATGAGTATCAGGTATTAGCGTATTTAGACCTAAGATTTAAACGAAACCAATTAAAAATGCAGGAAGGTGGAAAATTTTTTGACCGCTTTCAGGTAAAACCGGGCAAACTTTACCGTGAAAAGGAAGTTTATTTTGATATTACACATGCGTTTAACCGCTTGGGAAAACAATTAGAAAACGAGGAATAATGGGTTTACCTGATCATACAAAAAATGGCGAGCCGCAGGTGATTCTCACCCGCATCGACGATATATTAAATTGGGCACGCCTCTCTTCGATTTGGCCATTGGGATTCGGCTTAGCCTGTTGCGCAATTGAAATGATGGCAACCAACGCCAGCCATTACGACCTCGACCGCATGGGTGTTTTTCCGCGGCCCTCTCCCCGACAAGCTGACCTCATGATCATTTCGGGAACGGTTACTTTTAAAATGGCCGATAGAATTCGCCGGCTGTATGAACAAATGCCGGAACCCAGATATGTAATTTCTATGGGTTCGTGTGCCAACTGTGGCGGGCCCTATTGGGAGCACGGCTACCATGTGGTGAAAGGGGTTGATCGTATTATTCCCGTGGATGTCTATGTGCCCGGTTGCCCTCCCCGACCGGAAGCGCTGATCGGTGGCATTTTGAAGTTGCAGGAAAAAATTAAGGGCGAAAGGTTTATTTCATGAAATCACTAAACGCACAAGAAATTGAAGCCTTGATTCGGGAAAAATTTGGGGATGAGGCTGTGCTTTTTTCTCAGCATGATTGCCTTCAACCTTTTTTAGTGATTGCGCCGCAGCATTTAGTAAATGTTTGTTTTTTTATTCGGAATGATGCGCGCTTGTATTTTGATTTACTCGAATGTTTGAGTGCGGTTGATTCCCATCCCGCCGCGGAAAGATTTTATGTTGTTTATCACCTTCATAGTATTACCCAAGGACATAGAATTGTTTTAAAATGCAAAGCGCCGGCAAACGATTCATTACCTGAATTGCCGAGTGTTGCCCAAGTTTGGCGCACTGCAGAATGGCATGAACGCGAGGCATTTGACTTGATGGGGATTCGGTTTAGTGACCACCCAGACATGCGCAGAATTCTTATGCCCGAAGATTGGGAGGGGCACCCGCTGCGCAAAGATTATAAAGACCCCGAGACTTTTCACGGTTTAAAAATTGCCTATTAATCCGATGAAAATAGAGAAGGCCACTCACCCAAACGCACAACGCACCGAGCTCAGTTATTCAGAACTGTTAAAACGTTCAGCACCTACGCGCACCGCTGTTCAGGATCTGGAAAGCGAGCAAATGATTTTGAATATTGGGCCTCAACATCCCTCCACTCACGGGGTGCTGAGACTTGAAATCGTAACGGATGGTGAGCTGGTTTTAGAGGTTGTTCCTCACCTCGGCTACTTGCATCGTTGTTTTGAAAAACACGCAGAGGCCCTTCCCTTTCCGATGACGATTCCCTATACCGATCGTCTCGATTATTTATCTTCAATGAACAACAACCTAGCTTTTTGCATGGGGGTTGAAAAAATGATGGGCTTGCAAGGGAAGCTTCCGCCGCGGATTGAATACATCAGGGTTTTGGTCTGCGAACTGAATCGCATTGCTTCGCATTTGGTTGCCATCGGCACTTTTGGAATGGACATTGGTGCATGGACTCCTTTTCTATGGTGCTTCCGTGACCGAGAACATATTCTCAATTTATTGGAATGGCTGAGCGGGGCCCGCATGCTTTATAATTACGTTTGGATTGGGGGTCTTTTTCATGACTTACC
>JAYSVQ010000056.1:0-2659 GCA_043718485.1 Bacteroidota bacterium | reverse complement strand
CCCAAATCTGTTGGCTGCCGACTTGCAGTAATGTCAACAAAGTATATCGTTTTTTGATGAAGGGAACCCAAGCCCACACCTGCTGGATTTTGCGCGATGCATGGGACACGGTCTATATTAAAGTTGGAATAGAAGCGGCACCTCCGCCCTTTTTAAGCACTGACCTAAGTGGAAATTCCTTAAATGGAGATACGATTTTGGTGCATGACAGAATTGATTTTTGCTTTGCTTTTGAGTTGAGCGATACTCATAATCCAACGCATGTTTCCCTCATTACAGAAATTCAACGGCTGGATGGCTACCCAGTCTCTTCACCCGCTTCCCAAATTACCTATGCGATAGAAACGCCTGAGAAATTAGGAGGAACGATTTGTTGGAATATGCCTTGCGAATTATCTGGAGGCACTTTTAGGTTTATTTTAATCGGACAAGATACATTCGATTGCGGGCTATTTAATTTTGTAATCGATACCGTTTATGTTCGCAATATTGAAAACATTCCCCTTGCACCGCTCGGTTGTGCTGCCTCAGTTCGGTTGGATAATCAGACAATAGACTTTCGCTTTCAATATTCGCCTCCCGACGACATTGCGGGTTATCTTTTGCAACGAAATGAATCTGAATCAAGTGGATTTATCACCATTGACAGCCTTTTACCTGACAGCAATTATGTTTATTCAGACGTTGGTTCCATTGACCCAACAAGTATTGCCTATTGCTATCGTTTGATTCCATTTGATCAATGCGGAAACCAAGGACCCGCTTCACAGAACGTGTGCAGCATTTTGCTCAATGCTGCGAGTCAAGGCTACAACGCAGAACTGAAATGGAATGCCCCGACCGGATGGCCTTTAGGCGTTGGAGGTTATGAAGTTTTTCATTCCGGATATCCAGATGTAAATGACTTCTACCGGTTGAGCGATAACCCAGAAAACCCAAGACAATACAGGCATGTGCAGGTGCCAGCACCTATCAATTGCTATTACATTCATGCCCTGGAACGGGAACCCGGCTGCGGTGTGTATTCAAATTCAAATGTGGAGTGCATTACTTTTCCGCCTAAAATCTTTTTTCCAAATGCCTTTACTCCCAATGGAGATGGGCTAAATGATTTATTTTTTACCAACAGTAAATTTCTGAAAATCTATCACCTAGAAGTTTTTGACCGCTGGGGTAAATTGGTATTTGAAACGCATGATGCAACCGAAGGTTGGCAGGCCGCAAACATGCCCGAGGGGGCCTATGTTTACAAAGTTGAAGCCGAAGGATTTGACAATATTAAATTGCAACACCACGGAACGGTAACCCTGATTCGGTAAAACATCTTCAAAGGTTTGATGTCAAAACAAGCGCAATTGCGCTTGGGGTTTTGTTGGCCGCCGAAAGGCATCGAAATCAAATTCCGGCATTTTCCTTCCCCCAAAATATTTCTCTTTATAAATACGAAACAGGGTTCCAATGCTTTCGGCAATAGGCCCCTCGCCCCGCATGCGCTTTCCAAAGCGGTTTTCTTCCAAGCTGCCATCGTGAATTTCACGAATTTGAGAAAGCACCTTTTCTTTGCGGTCCGGAAAATGAACCCCAAGCCATTCAGTAAATAATTCTGCGATTGCGCCATTTAAGCGAACGAGGGTAAAACCTGCACCTAAGGCACCTGCATCTGATGCTGCTTTCAGCAATTCGGGAATTTCATGACTATTCAGTGAAGGAATCAGGGGTGCGGTTAAAACCGAAACCGGAATACCTGCCTCGCTCAATTTGGAAATCGTCTCAACCCGTTTCAGGCCGGTGGCAGTTCTGGGTTCTAAGACCCTGCGTAGGGATTCATCTAATGTGGTGAGCGAAATCACCACATGCACCAAACCAAGTTTGGCCATTTCTTGAAGCAAGTCAAGATCACGAAGTATGAGGGAATTCTTAGTTATCATCCCCACAGGATTTCGGTACTCCAACAACACTTCAAGCATTTTTCGGGTGAGCCTTTTTTCTCGCTCAATGGGTTGGTAACAATCTGTATTCCCACTAAACATTATGGCCGATGACTTCCACGATTTTTTCTCGAATGCTTCACGTAACAAATCTGGTGCGTTCTCTTTCACCAAAATTTTCCTTTCAAAATCTAATCCGGGACTCAGGCCCCAATAAGCATGTGTATTTCTGGCATAACAATAAATGCAGCCATGTTCACAGCCTTGGTAAGGATTCATGGAATAGGGAAGCGGAATGTCCGGACTCTTAACCTCGTTGATGATTTTTTTAGGGAAATCAGGAATAAATTCGGTCGCATCATTTCCCAAAAATGCCTCATCAATCGCCTCAGGATGTTCTGAAGAATAGTCTCGTTTCAGAAACTGGCTTGCTGTATTTGATTTTGCCCCGCGGCCTTTGAAGTCGGCTTTCATTCCTCAATATGCAACAAAAAGTACTTTCTGCACATTCAATTAATCCACAATTGGAATACCGAAACGACTATTTAAAGTGCGTTTAGATTATTGCAAAACGATTTTTCGTACGGTTACAATTGCCCCTAGGTGGTCAATTACATAAAGATAATAAATGCCCATGCCGTTCCAGGTTGAAAGGTTTACCGTGAAAAGTTGTTGCGTCAGGTAAGTATTGAAAACGGTCTGTCCCAAATTATCATCAATGCGAATGGTGT
>JAYSVQ010000550.1:0-9380 GCA_043718485.1 Bacteroidota bacterium | reverse complement strand
CCAAAAAGTCTGATTTAGGTTTAACCACAAATGAAGAAAACTACAGCATTACCATGGATACTGAGTTTGATTTATTCTATGCCGGCCTTCCCATAATTGTAAACGATTCAACTATTGCCACCGATTCTAATTTTACCTTCTCTGCCGGCCAGTATTTATTCGGCAAACCCAATCATGGCTTCGGAATCGATTTAGGGGCTAACTACAGAATTAACGACAAGTTCAGGGTTTCGGCCTCGGTTCTGGATTTGGGATTTATCCGCTGGAAGGAAAACGCAACCAATTTACAAATTCCAAAGACCTCATTCACATTTGAAGGGCTTGATGTAAGCAGTTTTATTCCCGACCCAGATGGCGACACCACCAAATCAGATACGGGAAGTGTATATGAGGCTTTACTCGATTCTTTATACAACACTTTTAATCCAACGGCGACACAAACGTCCTATTCAACGCCCCTTCGCACCCGCATTTACCTCGGCGCAAATTATTACTTGAATGAAAACAACGATGTAGGGCTATTACTTTATGGAGAGTTCTACAAAGGCGTGTTTCGCCCTGCGGTTACGGCCTCTATAAATAACCGCTTGGGTCGTGTGTTGAGCACAAGCATCAGCTTGTCTTATGTAAACCGCAGCGCAAATGTGGGATTTGGATTGGCATTAAATCTTGGCCCCATGCAATGGTATATGGCGATGGATAATATTTTGGCGCCCTTTATACCTTATGCTACCAAAAATGTGCACATGCACGGGGGCTTTAACCTGACCTTTGGTCGTGAGAAAAAAGACAAAGACAAAGACGGCATTTTTGATAAGGATGATGATTGCCCCGAAGTTGCCGGCCTTGAGGAATTTGCGGGCTGTCCCGATACCGACAACGATAAAGTACCCGACCATAAAGACAATTGCCCTGAAGTATTTGGTGTAGCGATATTTCAAGGTTGCCCCGATACCGACAACGATGGCGTAATCGACAGCACCGATGCATGTGTAAATGAGCCAGGTATTGTAGAATTAAAAGGATGCCCAGACCGCGATGGAGATAAGATAATTGATAAGGAGGATAAATGCCCTGATCAGGCCGGACCTAAATCAACACAAGGCTGCCCCGATAAGGACCTCGATACGGTTATTGATAGCGAAGACCTTTGCCCCGATAAAGCAGGTGATGTCGCACACAAAGGCTGCCCAGACACAGATGGCGATGGGCTATATGATAATGAAGACCGCTGTGCAGATGTCTTTGGTCCGCTCGACAATGCCGGATGCCCATATGGTGACTTTGACAAAGATGGTATCGTTGACAAAGAAGACCGTTGCCCCGATGTGGCAGGCCCAAAAGAAAATGGCGGTTGCCCTTGGAGTGATACCGACGCCGATGGCGTAACTGACAATCTGGATGAATGTCCGCTTACTCCAGGCCCGGTAGACAATAAAGGTTGCCCCGTACTCAGTAAGGTTGAAGAAGATGTATTAAAAATGGCATTTGATAACCTCGAGTTCGAACCGGGAAAAGACATTATTAAAGTGAAGTCTTACCCGTCGCTCGATACCCTTGCCGCTTTCTTGATTCGCAAACCCGATTGGAGATTGAACATCGCTGGCCACACCGACGATGTGGGTAATGATGCTACCAATATGGCACTTTCTAAAAAACGTGCCGAGGCAGTTAAGAAATATCTCACCCAAAAAGGCGTCGATAAAGAAGCGCGTTTCACCGTTGAGGCATTTGGTGAAACCAAACCCGTAGCACCCAACACTACCGCAGAGGGCAGAGCAAAGAATAGAAGAGTAGAGATGAAGATTCTATTTGAGTAATTGATAATTGATAATTGATAATTGATAATTGATAATTGATAATTGATAATGGTTAACGGTAGATACAATGCATGCCTTGTATCTACCAATTAAACAAATCAACCGCCAACCATAATTAATAATTATCCATTAACAATTATCTCCCCCTTCCTTCATATTTAGAATTTTGACCAGCAAAGAAAAATCCCCGCACGTGGCGGGGATTAAAAACGGCCTCTCGCGTTTTAGAGTTCCTTAATTATGGTGCAATAAGATTTTAGAAACTTCAGAAATCTTTGAATTTTCTATCCTCACCATATACATACCCTGAGCCAAACTCGAAGGCAGTGAAATCTTTGGGTCATTGCTGGGGCTTAAGACTACTTCTTCCGTCCACACTTCTTTGCCTTCATTGCTGATTACATGCACGACCGAATTACCGCCTGCGCCCATGCCGGCGTGAATATTGAAACTTCCTTCATTCTCTGTCGGATAAACCACAATCTGGTGGGTCGTTACGATTTCATCTATACCCGTTGGGGCCATCACCTCTATAACCAGACTTGCGTTTGAGCTGCAAATACCATTTGAAACTTCAAGATTCACGGTATATAAACCTGGCCCCTGATATTGGTGATTTACATTTGGCCCTGCCTGTGAGAGCCCACCATCCCCAAAATTCCATGACCAGGTTGCAACCCCAGCACTTTGGTCAGAGAAAATAGCTTGTTGACCTAACATTAAAGTGGATGCAGGGCCTGAAAAAACTGCATCGATGGGAGAAATCACTACGATGGTTGTATCAAAAGCTGCGCATCCATTGGTATTTAAAGCTTGCAGGGTGTAGGTACCTGATTGCGTGGCCATAATCATGGCGCTGGTCTCGCCTGTATTCCACAAACAGAAATCAGGGCTTGCTGCATTTAAGGTAATAGGGCCACAGGCATTTAAGCTTGGCGGCATATTTAAGGAGGGAAGGGAATGAAAGGTAACATTTACCGAATCAGCGAATGTACATCCAAATGCATCGGTAACGCCCAAGCTATACATACCTGATGTGGTGATATCAATTTGTGGGTTAGGGTTACCGCCCGACCATTGGTACTGGCTGTACCCTGCCGTTGCCTGAATTTGCAGCGTATCGCCATCGCAAGCGACAAGGTCGTTTCCAATCCCGTTAAATGGTATGGCAGGGTTTAGCACACAACGATAATATTGACGTGCGGTTACAGAACCATTATACAAATCTTGCAGATTGTTTCCACCCAAGACGGCAAAGGCAATTCTCACGGTTTCGCCGGGCAATACCAAACCGAGGCGTGAGCTTACCACCTGGTCTGATTTACCTGCAATCTGATTGGTCTGACTTGGGTTTTGCGTCATGCGATTGTACTTATAGGTATCGTCTAACTGTGGCATATAAAAGTCTTGGTGTGCGCCTAAAAAGTTACCATCAGAGAGCAAGGCTACGCCACCCCATCGACCTGTACCGGAACTAAACCACGACAATGCGGCAAGCGAATCAAAACCGGGGGTACCGGTTGCACCCCCCATTTGCCAGATGCTATTCAGGCCCGCAAACACATCGCCGAGCGTATCTGAACTTTCATTTTTAACTATATAATCTATGAGAATATAATTTTCTTTTCCGCTTTCGGTACTCGCATACACGTGCTCTTCAACCGAAAGGCCAAGAGGTTGATCGGCGCTTTGGTCGTCGAAGAAAATGGTTACGTGCTGCATTCCACTGGTTGCATCGGTTTCACGGGTAAATCTTTTTGTAGGATAAAAATCGGCGTCTACGCCGTATGCATCATTCCATCCCACATCAGAAACGGCGCCGCCGTTTCCAATCGAGAAATTGCCATAGGTTGTCATGCTTGCATTGCCGGCAAAACGTGTACCTAAGCCTCCCATTGAGGGTTGATTGCGGTAAAATCCTACCAATCCGTTGTTAGAGAATGTCAAATTCATGCTATTCTGCACCACATCAATCACGGTTGGATTGTTGGTAATGGCAGAATATTCGAAATCATAATATCCCATTGCTGCATCCTCATATCTCATTTTCAAAGCAAAGGAGCGTGGGGTTTGCACATGACTTTTTATGATAATGCGAAAAGGCTGAGGTGCATTTACTGAGTCGCCGGTTTGGACCTGGCCAATGGTAATTACAGAATCTAAGAGAATGTAATCACCGGTTGCAGATGCTTCTAAAACGAGCCTCAATTGCTGTGAGGGATCGAGGTGATTATATAAGGTAGGATAAAGCGATACGGTATCGCCAAAGGTGATGATGCCATCGTGGTTGTCGGTTGAAATCATGCGCTTAAGTCTTAGAGATGGGGTAACGCTGGTTAAAGCCTTGAGGGCATTGACTCTTCCTTTACCTAATTTTCCTGCATATATAGGGTTGGGGTTTGAGGCGTAAATGCTTTCGTCTGCGGTAACGCGCACGCGCTGCTTTACCTGCTCCATGGTATAGCCGGGAAAATGGCTTTTCACTAATGCGGCAACGCCGCAAACTACCGGTGCTGCCATTGATGTACCCGAGGCAGCCCACCAATAGCTTGTGTATTGGGCGGTAGTAAAAATGTTTCTTCCCGGTGCTGTAATATCTACATGGCTATTATAGGTTGTTCCGGTTGAGCCACCTACATACCATAGCGCATCCCAACTGGTTGAGGCGGCGACCGACATTACTTCGGGAAATGAAGCAGGGTAATACACCGCCTGGTTGTGGGTATTGCCTGCGGCAGCAACGAGCATGCAACCTTTGTTTACGGTTGCATAGCGCACCGCATCATATGCGAATCCACTATAGCCATTTCCACCCCAGCTTAAATTCATAATGGGCAGGCCGTGGTCAGCACCATATACAATGGCTTGATAGCCCCAACTTATGCCTACGCTTCCATCAAGACAGGTTTTGAGGGGCAGAAATTTAGTGTTAAAACCGAGCGATACCATGCCGGTAGAGTTGTTGCTTGCAGCAGCAATAGGGCCGGTAACTAAAACACCGTGGTCTCTGCCTGGGCCGGGACCCATATAGGTTGGGTTATTGTCTGCACCAGATGAGAAACTGGCACCACCGAAATCCCATCCACAATAATTGTCTTTATACCCATCGTTGTCATTGTCTATACCGTCAATCGGGTCGTTGTAATTGAGTTGAAATTTTCCCTGAAAGTCGGGATGAGTGAAGGATGTGCCGGTATCTAAAATGCCGACGACAACGGTGCTGTCTCCCTGCTCTATATCCCATGCATCAAAAGCCCGAATAACGGTCAAGTAATCTTGGTCGATGACGTATTGGTCATTTGGACTGTAAAAGGGTTGGTACACAAACCAGGGTTCGGCATACTCAACCGCTTGTGAGGCGAGGACTTGATTAACTGCGGTTTCGATGTTGAGTGCAGGGCTAAATTCTAAAGTATAAATAAGAGAAAGGTCAACAAATTCCCTGCCCATGTAATCGGTTTTGTAGGGTTCACTTTCTTTTCCGGGAAAAGCTTTTGTTATGGCGGTAACGCCAATGGCCGAGAAGGCGGTTTGCAAATCGGGAACTTGAATTCCGTTTTCTGCACATTGATTGCGGTAAGGCTCTCTAATCCTCACCATCATTTTACCGGGTAAATAATCGGCAGCGGTTAAGCCTGCCTCTAATGTATAGGTTCGGTTACTTTGTTGTGCGTGCAAACTCGCGGTGACGCTCGATAATGAAACCGAAATACAAAACCTGAAAACCAACTTCACAATACTCCCTTTCATACCCTTCCAAATTAAGATGATCAAAAATGGGGAATTAAAGAGGTGATTTAATGACGAAATGAACTGAATTGCGTGTGTAATTCCTTTCGCTTAGGTTTTTGCGAAAGAGTACAAAAAAGGAGATGAGAGTGAGATAATGGAAATCAGGTAGGCAAAGTTGCGCAGGCAAATAAAAGGGATTGGGCACAAAAAAAACTGTCTCGCATTTCTGCGAGACAGCCTTTTACCTATCGTTTTTGTTTATGCCACTTCTGAATTGGGCCTATCGAGAATACCACTGGTGAGTGCGTAGCGCACTAAGCCGGCTGTATTTTTCGCGCCAATTTTTTGTAAGAGATTGCGACGGTGCGTATCAACCGTGCGGGGACTTACAAAGATTTTGTCTGCAATCTCTGAGTTTGTCATCTCTTGCGAGATGAGTTGCAACACCTCAATTTCTCTTTTTGTAAGGTTAATTTCGGGTGAGAAAGAAACCGGTGAATTTGCCGTCTTTTTGCTCATGAAACTGCTCATCATGGCAATGCTTACTTCGTCTGAGAAATAGCTTTTGCCTGATTTGATTGTGTCAATGGCAAGAACCAATTCTTCCTTCCCCACATTTTTTAGCACATAACCGGTTGCACCCGCTTGCAACATTTTAGTTATGAAACTTTTCTCGTTGTACATGCTCAAGGCAAGTACACGCACTTCAGGAAATCGCTTCGTAATTTCTTCCGTTGCTTCAATTCCCCCCAACACCGGCATGTTGATGTCCATAAGCACTACATCTGTAGGCGTATCGATCAACTGCGCGATAAGGTCGCGACCATTTTTTGCCTCGCCAATGATTTGAATGTGCTCGACATCTGCCAGCAAGGCGATGATTCCATCTCTGATGATTTTGTGATCATCCGCAATTAGTAACCTAATTTTTTCCATACCCATCTTTGTTTTTTGATCCTGATTTCAAATCAAAGTTAAATCACCTAGAAACCAAATGAACCTATAGTAATGCGTATTTATTGAAATAAGTACTACTACCTAAATTATCATCAGAAATTTACCTAGACGATTGAAATTATGTCAATGTACTGCTAAAGAAGGGCTTTCCACTAACAATTCAACAGATACAGAAATCTTAAAAAATGCGCCGGAATTGGGTGCAGTTTTTATGTCGAGTGTTCCGCCTAAGAGGTTAACTCTTCCTTTCAAATTTTGAATACCAAGGCCATTTACCGCATCTGCCAAAATAAACCCAATGCCATTGTCTTGCATGGAAAGGGTCAATATTTGGTCTCTAATTTCCAAATTCAAGACGGCGTTTTTTGCACTGCTGTGGCGAAAAACATTTACGATTAACTCTTGACAGATTCTAAACAAACAACTTTCAATGTCTGGGTGATATCTGGGAATGGGCTGCTGGCAAATAAAGATTAGGTTTATTTCTGAGGTTGAACTTTCGGTTTGGGCTACCATTTTGCGCACGGCTGCTTCCAATCCGTCTTTACTTAATATAGCAGGCGAAATGTTGTGTGCGATTCTTCGCGCTTCTTCAATCGCATCGTGTGTAAGCGAAATGCAATTTTTATAAAAGCGGTTAATCACGACTTCAGGAATTTGCTTGTTTCCTCTTAGCGCATCGAGATTCATATGCAGGGCCGACAGGAGTTGACCTAAACCGTCATGCAGGTCGCCTGCAAATCGTTTTCTTTCTTCTTCTTGGGTATGCAGAATGATGGAGCGGGTTTTTAAATCGGCTTCTTTTTCTTTGGTAATGTCTCGAATCACCGCTAATAATTGGTGGTTGAAAAGCTGCATCAAACGAATTTCAACAAATATTTTGTCGCCACCCAATGTTGGCGTAAGTAACATTTCGAGGGTTTTGCTTTCTGCATTTGCCAGCACTTTGGTGGCTGCGTCGATTAGATTCCTCAATTGTGCAGCGGGTGGCCTCCAATTTTTGCGGAGAAACCATATAAAATCTTGTCCGGTTTTTGGAACCGGAAAGGCGGTGCTGGGAGGCTTTTTGAAAAAAGATACTTTGCCCGAAGCATCTAACATTAATAATGCATCGGGAATTAAATCGAGTATTCGGCTGTTGAGTTGGCGGCTGTTGTGAAAGGCTTGGTTCAGGTTTGAATGGGTAACCAACACCCCAATTTCTGAGGCGACCAGTCGCGCCACCTCTTCACGCTCGGGCGTGAAATGGTCGATTTGGTTTGCGATGAGAAAGAGACAACCGGCCAATTTATTGGAGGAGAAAACAGGAATGCCCAAAAAGGAGCCCTTCTCACCTAAGTTGAGAATAAAGGCATACTCTTGGTTGCCTTCTAAACCTTGAATGTCTGATATGGAGAGACAATTTCCGGTGCGCAGCACGCGCAGCATCACTGAAATTTCAGAGAAGGAAACGGCATCAAAGTCTTTTCCTTTATCTTCAAAGGAAAGGGCTTTTTCATAACAGCGCAAACTGCCGGCCTTTTCATCTACAAAGTAAAAGGCGACGCCGTCGCAGGGTAATACATCTCGCTTTACTCGCCTTAAGGTAGTCTTTAGAATTTCGCGGGGAAGTTTCCCTGCAAGAATACCATAGTCAACCTGGTGCAAGAGTTCATTCAACTTTTGTGAAGTGCGAATTCGATTTTCAGCTGATTTGCGCTCAGTAATGTCAACGGCAGAAAAAGCAAGGAGCTCACCCTGCTCAGTCGGCAATAAATAAGGTGATACCCACATAAATAGCGACTCACCTTTACCGGAAATAAATTCTAATTCTACCCGCTGATGAAATAATGCCAATTCCATTAATTTCTCAGGGGTGAAGAAATCGACTTGTGGGGGGAGTAAATCAAAAAAGGAAAGGTATTGAATGTCGGAATGGGAATAGCCCAATGTTCGGCAAAGACTTTGGTTTGCAGTTAAGAACTGAAAATCTGCATTGAGCAGGGCGAGGCCCTCGCCCATGTTCTCGACGAGTAGTCTGTATTTCTCTTCACTCAGGGTAAGCTTTTCTTCCATCTTTTTTCGGAAGAGCGCCATTTCGATGGAGAAAACGAGTTCTTTTGGATCAACAGGTTTGGTGAGGTAACCGAATGGGCCGGTGCGTTTTGCTCGGTCAATAAAAATGCGCTCGGTCATTGCGGTGAGAAAAATCACAGGGATTTTCATTTGCAGGCCGATGACTTCTGCCGCCGAGATACCGTCCATTCCCTCGCCGAGGGAAATATCCATAACGACCAGGTCGGGCATCAAATCTTTTGCGCCAACAATTGCCTCCTCGCCTGTCTCAGCCTCACCAATCACCAAAAAACCATTTCGGTTAAGAAAGGTGCTTACTGAAAACCGAATAAGGGCATCATCTTCGACTACGAAGATTCTGGGGGGCGATATAGAATCTATCGCAGCCATTAAAACTTTTTCTTACTTGTTTTGTTTTTTTGCGTTGGAGAATCCTTACCCGCTAAAGGAATCACCTCATTAAAAAATGAGGTAGCTTGGGAAAAGAAAGAATCCTGCGACAATCCATTACCCATCCTCAGGCGAATGTCGAATCCGGTTTCCGGCTGTGGTAAAAATACTTCTTTGAAAAAACTTTTGTCAATATGTACCATAATCCCTGAATAATTACTACTCAATGATTCTGTCTTTTAGGGATAAGGGTTGTTGGAAAGTGCCAAAGAAAAACGCCTCTTTTCTTCTTCAACAATAATTATTCGCCTCGCATACTTCAACAGGATTACTCCTGTAATTTTCTTTTTCTGTGTTAAAGAAAAAAGAACCTAATCGTTTCTCACATCTTCGTTGCAGTCTTGGTTGTGATTGCGTGAACAAGTA
>JAYSVQ010000549.1:0-9389 GCA_043718485.1 Bacteroidota bacterium | reverse complement strand
AATTCTCTCTTGTGAAATTTAAATGAAAAGGTTCAAATGATTGATAATCATCCTTTTGAAAAAAAAGAAAAGGTGGAAACTAATTCGTTTGAATGGGTTTATGTGGCGTTTTTACCACAATAAAGTTTTAGGCGGTTTTTTTAAACGAACCAATTATTGTACAAAAAGTGAATTGGTTTTATTTTGAGAGCGAATGGTTATCCACATTCGAAAATCAGGAAAAAAAATCTTTTTCAAGCCACTCGCACAGGATGTGTCCGATTAGTAAATGGCACTCTTGAATTCGGGCCACCTCGTTTGAGGGTACCCTCAACAAGAGGTCACATAGGCCGGTCATTTTACCTCCTGAAGCCCCTGAGAAGCCAATTCTCAGCATATTTTTACCTCTTGCAGCCTCAAGGGCCCTCAATATATTGGGTGAATTTCCGCTTGTAGAGAGTGCGATGAGAACATCATCGGGTCTGCCTTTGGCTTCAACCATTCGCGAAAAAACCGCATCGAATCCATAATCATTTGCAACTGCGGTGAGTGCAGAGCTATTTACGTGAAGTGCCTCTGCATCAATGGCTTTGCGTTCTCGTAAAAAGCGCCCACTTAATTCAGCAGCAATGTGCTGGGCATCGGCGGCAGAGCCGCCGTTTCCACAAAGTAGTATTCTGTTTCCGGTTGAAATAGCCTTTTTCAAGGCCTCAGCCGAGGCCACTATGGCCTCCATAAGGGCCGAATCGGCCATCATTTTCAATTTCAGGTCTGCAGAGGATTGAATTCGGGATTGAATCCAGGCATGTGATGGGGCATTTTCTGCCATAGAAATAAAATTAGGGCTTAAAAATAAAGATTCGCTAAGGCTATTATTCAAAGTTATGTTTTTTTGACTCAATTTTACCTTGATTGCCTTCACTGCAATGTCAAAAATCGAAAATAGGGTCAGAGAATTTACCATCGCACAATGGAAGGCATTGCAGGCGGGGCTTTCTGTTGAAAAGGAGGACATTCTGGCAAGGCCAAACCTTTTGGCCATGCTCGATGCCCTCGCAGGATTGAAGTGGGTTTATCATTTTTTGGCTGACCTGGAACCCGGTCGCAGTTCAAAACCAAAGGTTTTGGCCCGTTTACAATCATTGGAAAAGGCCTTATCGACTTATGAAAAAAGGCTTTTTCATGTTGAGATGATGGGCAAATTAGAATTGTCGCCCAAGGGGCGAAAAACGGAAAAGGACAACCAAATGGTGATGCGTGCGGTAAAGAAATTTTCACAAAAGAATGCTTCCCTTTCTCTGAAACGGGTAGAAAAGGTGCTGAGTGAGAATGATTTTCGACTTGAAAAGCACATTGTTGCTTATGAGAACCGCATTCGAATGAGACTTGGCAGGTTTTTGCAGGAGGTGGAGGGCCCACCTTCCCGAATTGAGCGATATTTAAGCTGCCATTATTTTGCCGCGAAGTGTATATATAAGGTAGAACCGAAGGAGGAGAAAAGTGTGGAATGGGCATTGAAATCTTTGAAGGCCTGGCAGAAAATGGAGCAATTTGGCCATCGGGTTTTTCATGATGACATTGATAACATTGCATTTGACTATTTTTTCAGGGCCTGCGAGAAGACCGTAAATGAATGGAGCGATGCATTCGAGGCTTTGCAAGGCGAATTTGCATCGAAATCGAATGGAAATGCGCCTGTTTAATCCCTTTTTGCCTTAATTTGCAGGGTGCCAAAAGTTGTAATCATTGGGCCTGCGCATCCATTAAGAGGGGGTTTAGCCACCTTTAATCATCGTTTGGCAAAGGAGTTTTTGGCTATGGGCTGGGAGCCGGTTTTGTATTCCTATTCTCTTCAGTACCCAAGCTTTTTATTCCCCGGAACAACCCAGTTTTCTGAGGATGCAGCGCCTGATGATTTGATTGTTCACACCTGCATTAACTCCATCCATCCCGTGAATTGGATTTTTTCTGCTTTTAAAATAAAAAGGGAAAAGGCCGATCTGCATATTTGGTGTTTTTGGCTGCCTTTTATGGGCCCGGCTTTAGGTACCATGGCGCGCATCGTGGGTAAATTTCGCCACATCGGTCTCTTGCATAACGTGATTCCGCATGAGAAAAGAATGGGTGACCGTGCCTTTTCGCGCTGGTTTCTTGGGCCGATGACGGGATTTGTTGCGATGTCTGAGGCGGTAATTGAGGATTTGAAGACTTTTAATACTTCAAAACCTCATGAAATTTGTCCTCATCCTCTATATGATAATTTTGGTGCGCCCATAAATAAGGAGAAGGCGATGCAGGAATTGGGCCTTAACCCTACCTTTCATTACTTGTTATTTTTTGGTTTTGTGCGGGCTTATAAGGGTTTGGATTTGTTGTTGGATGCCCTTGCTTTGCCCGAAGTGAAGGCATTGCCCATAAAACTGATTGTGGCGGGAGAGTTTTATCAGGATTCAAAGCCGTATTTAGCTCAAATAAAGCGTTTGGGAATTGAGGAAAGCTTGGTTTTGCATACCGATTTCATTCCCAATGAAAAGGTGAGCTTTTATTTTTCTGCGGCGGATTTGGTGGTGCAACCTTATAAAACCGCAACGCAAAGTGGGGTTACCCAAATCGCTTATCATTTCAACGTGCCTATGGTGGTGACAAATGTGAGTGGTTTGCCCGAAAATGTGCCGGATGGGGTAGCGGGATTTGTAGTTGAACCTAATGCAAAGGAAGTTGGGGATGCGATTGTTCGATTTTTTAAGGAGGGCAAGGCAGCTGAATTCAAAGCAGGGATGCTTGTGGAGCAAAAGAAATATTCCTGGGAGAAGATGGTAAATACTTTTTTAAGGGTCGCAAAACTTAAGGCAAATGGATAATCCTCTGTCCGAGGCCTATTGGAATGAGCGGTATTTGCAGGATGATTTTCCCTGGGATCTGGGAAAGGCGTCGGCAGCTCTGGTCGCTTATTTTTCAACTATAAAGAATAAAGAAGCCCGGATTTTGATACCCGGTGCCGGAAACGGATATGAGGCAGCTAGGCTTTTTTTTATGGGCTTTGAAAACGTATTTTTATTGGATTGGGCCGAAAAACCATTAGTCAGTTTCCGAGAAAATAATCCGTATTTTCCTGTAAATCAAATCATAAGAGATGACTTTTTTAAGCATTCAGCTTCTTATGATTATGTGATCGAGCAGACTTTCTTTTGCGCCCTTTTGCCTGCGCAACGGCCCGCTTACGTGGAAAAGATGGAGCAGATAATCGTTTCCGGAGGCCGTTTATCCGGGCTGTTGTTCAGCTTTCCTTTGAATGAAAAGGGTCCGCCTTTTGGGGGCAGCGAGGCAGAGTACCGAAACTTGTTTCGCCCCCATTTTGAGATTCTTACCCTTGAGCCGTGTGAAATTTCAGAAGCGGGAAGAGAGGGAAAGGAATTGTTTTTTGAGCTAAGAAGGCCCTGAGGTTTGGGGTCCCTTTATTGAAGCGCAGATTCAATTTGAGGAATGGGGAAATGCGTATCAATGAAAATTCAAGGTCTTTAAACGGCTTTGGGTTTATTTTTAGCTTTTACCTTCTTTGTTTTCGTGGGATTATTGACAATTCGTCGGGTGGCTCGGTAGCCCATTACAAATTCTGGGTGAGTTGAATGCAGTAAGTTGAGGGTTTTGTCGAGGCGGTTGTTGAGAAGGGCATCGATCGCATCAATTGCATTCTTAAAGGTAATTTTTGCTGCGACACTCATTCCGATTGCTGTTTTGGGTGCCATTACATTTTCGTGGTAGGCCTCAATCGCTTCGTTGAAACTGCCTAAAGATTGCGCATCGAGATTGTATGGGCCAAGGTCGTCGAGGTGTTTGCTTGCCATTACGAAAATGCCTTTGATGGTAATGAGAAATTTCTTGGATGAGAGGTTGCTCAGGCTTCTTAGCGAAATATTTGCATTCGCGTAGAGGTCAGGCAATTTATTATTGCTGGCGAGTGCGGTGAGTGCCGCTGCAAATGTGAGTGCCTCGTTTTGTGCTGTGATCCGGGTGTATTTTTTTAGCTCTGTGGTTCCCTTAGTTGAAGTGAATGCCTGTGCCTGAATTTGGCGAAGTGCAGAAAGTTGGGTAACAAAGTCATCGAATGCGATTTGTAAGGCAGGGAGGGAAGTTATGATTTCGTATCTTTGATTACACAATAGTAAGACTGCATCATACATGCCAAGCTTTGCTTTAAATCTTTTATTCATTGTTATGTGGTTTGGGTTTTGTGCGGTTATGATTCTTGGATTTGTGAGAGCCGACCTTGGTCATTTAGTGAAGAAGGTAAGGGTTTATTTGGGGCGAATGTCTTTTGCGGAGATTGCTATGTTGTTTGATGGGGAAAGCCAGAGGTTTGCGCTTTTGTCAAGGTAGTAAAACGGGATGTAAAAGTCAATTAACGCAATGTAAAAGGCGTTAAACGCTGGCGTTCGCTGCTTTGCAGTGGATTACGAGGGGGTTGTAGTGGTCGCCCATTGCTTTGCGGCGATGTTAAAGTCTTTAAACGCAGGTGCCAAGTTCTTTGCAGATGGCGCCGATTGGGTTGCAGAGGTCGCCGATTGGGTTGCAGGGGTTGGCGGTTGGGTTGCAGGGGTCGCCGATTGGTTTGCAGGGGTTGGCGATTGGGTTGTGGGGGGTCGCCAATTGGGTTGCAGGGGTCGCCGATTGGGTTGTGGGGGGGAGAATGCGAAAAACGTGGTTTTTTACCTTTCTGGTTCGATGTTTCGATGGGCATACACCCATCGGTATTATATTTCGCCCCTTCAGGGCTAAATTCATTATTAATGAATTCTATTCGATGGGCTTACGCCCAATTCGATGGGCTTGCACCCATCGGTAATGTATTTCGCCCCTTCAGGGCTAAATTCATAATTAATGAATTCTATTCGATGGGCTTACACCCAATTCGATGGGCTTACGCCCATCGCTATTATATTTCGCCCCTTCAGGGCTAAATTCATTATTAATGAATTTCATTCGATGGGCTTACACCCATCGGTAATGTATTGCGCCCCTTCAGGGCTAAATTTATTATTAATTAATTTCATTCGATGGGCTTACACCCATCGGTAATGTATTGCGCCCTCCGCAGCGGGCTTGGGGAATGGTTTTGATGTATTTGGTTTCGAGGAGTATGGATATGAAAACAATTTAGGGTAGCCCTGAAGGGGCATCATATCTTAACATAGGGTGAAGCCCTATGATGGATAAGTTCGCGAATTCAAAGCCCTGAAGGGGCGTAATTTCTTTTTATCGTGTGCATTTTTAATCCCATAGATACTTTTCATTATATTCTCCATTATACTTTTTAAGGAAGGCTCGGTATTCATCCTGAAAAGATTTTTTACTATGATGTTCATGTTGTTTGCTTATGTAGGCAACTACGGCATCTATTTCCGTTGGATTTACAGAAAATGCTCCGTAGCCATCTTGCCAATAGAAATTGCTGAATTCCTTGCCTTTGGTTTTTATCCATTTTGAAGAATGTGATTTTACCTCTTCCATCAGTTTCATTAATGGAACCTTTTTAGATAGCGAACAAAGGATATGAATATGGTCTTTATAACCGCCGGCTTTAAATACTTGACTATCTAGTTTATTGCAAATTCCTCCAAGATAACTGTGTAATTCTGCCTCGATGGATGAATGAATCAAGGGTTCCCGGTTTTTGGTGCTGAATACGATGTGGATGTAGTTTCTAACAAGTGATTGTCCCATAATTGTTTTAGTGTTTAATGTTTAAAGGCCCTTTATGGACTAAATTTACGATTTGTGGAATTAATGCAGTATGTAAATGGTGTTCTTTTAGGGCTTTTCAAATCTGATTATCTCTTTTATTAAGAAAATCATGACCGATGTCATAATTCCCTAACGCTTGTTAGCCTTGTTTTGTAAAAGAATTAATTTACGCTATGCGTTATACATCTCCTCACAGTTTTCATATTCCGGTCATGGGTTTGGCCTACACGATTGACACACCTTTAAAGGTGGCGCGCTTTGGTATTGACTCGGTGCTTTCCATAATTGACGCTAATTTGATTGAGGCTATGCGGAAATTTCATTCCCAACAATTGGGTGTTGATTACACACCTATTGGTGAAAAGGATTATGATGCCCGTGCAAGAATGATTACAGCCTACCTGAATTTTTTGGATGCGCAGGTTAAGGCTCAAATGGAGCAATTGAAGTCTGAAAGTTTTGAAACGAATTCAGAAATTAACCAATATTTCGAAATGTTGCCCGAGGGCTCGCCCTTGCGCTTGGATTATGAGCGCATGAAGGGTCTTGCACATGGTGAAGAGCGATGGAATATAGAACATAGGCTTAGGAAAAACATGGTTGCAGGTTCGATTGATGTAAATATCATGACCAAGGTCGATAAGCCGAATTATGATGCAGCGGGTGAGTCTCTGGGGCCGGAGTTTTCTGATGCAAAATCTGCCCTCAGGGGATTTGCGAATAGCGTGCTTTCGTCCTCAGTTGTATTTTCAGCGGGATTGAATCCGTATTTGTACTCGTATTGTGAGGTATTTCCCGATTTTTTTCCGGATGAAGAGGGCAAGCTTAAGAAGAAGATCATTCTAAAGGTGAGCGATTATCGGTCTGCGATGATTCAGGGAAAATTTCTGGCAAAAAAGGGATTGTGGATTTCTGAATTTCGAATTGAATCGGGCCTGAATTGTGGTGGCCATGCCTTTGCAACGGAGGGTCATTTGCTTGCCCCGATTTTAGAGGAGTTTAAAATCATGCGGGAAGAGCTTTCAGATGAGTTGCTTGGTATTTGTAATGCCGCACTTGTTGAAAAGGGAAAGGTAATTTTTGCTCACAAGCCAAAAGTAAAACTCACCGTTCAGGGCGGAATAGGTACGGCAAATGAGAATGCCTTTTTGCTGGATTACTTTGAAGTTGACAGCACGGGATGGGGAAGCCCGTTTTTGTTGGTTCCCGAAGTGAGTAATGTTGATGATGAAACGCTACAAAATTTGGCGACAGCCCAACCCGATGATTATTTTGTGAGTGATGCCTCGCCCCTTGGGGTGTTGTTTAATAATTTCAGGAAGAGCTCAGGCGATGCAGATCGGCGCGAAAGAATAAAAAAGGGCCGGCCTGGTAGCCCGTGTTACAATAAGAATTTAGCTTTTAACACAGAGTATTCTCCTCAGGGACTTTGTACTGCCTCGCGAGAATACCAGGATTTAAAAATTAAGGAAATAGAAAAGCAAGATTTGGCGATAGCGGAAAGGGATGCCCTCATTAATAAAGTAACTGAAAAGGAATGTATTTGTCAGGGATTGGGAACTTCGGTTTTTCTAAAAAACCATTTACCTGCACCGCACAAAATAAAGTCGGTTAGCATTTGTCCGGGCCCCAATCTGGCCTATTTCTCAGGGGTTTATTCGTTGCGTGAAATGGTAGACCATATTTACGGGCGCAAAAATTTGTTGAATGGCTTGAGTCGCCCTAACATGTTTCTGAACGAATTGAATCTCTATGTTGCACATTTGGAAAAAGAGATTGCAAAGTATAAGGAGGCCCTATCGGTCAAAACGAGCCGGTATTTAAACTCGTTTAAGGAGAATTTGCAAGCCGGCCTTGCTTATTACAAAGCTTTGCCTTCAAAAATGAAGATGGAGACCAGTAGCTATCGCCTTCAGTTTTTGGATTTACTTGACCGCATTGAAATGGGATTGCAAGGGATTAAGATTCCGGAGGGGAATTAAGCCAATTTAGGATAAACGAGATTTCTTGAATTGGGAACTGGAAGGGCTGGATGAGTTTTAAATTTTAAGGTTTCGGAATTGGAATCAATAGAAAAAGGCGAGCCTTACTGGGCTCGCCTGAATCAACCAACTAAAAGAACGTATAAGAAAAAGCTAATGGGTATTTTAGTATTGTACGGCTGCGTAGATCGCTGATTCCTCGGGTGTGAAGGAGGGCACTGGATGTACCGGGCTGATTGAGAAATCGTTTTGAGTTAATCTGATTTCGTACAATTTAGTTTTTAGGTTTTTACTGAGTACTACTTCATAGGCGCGGCTTCCACGGTTAACGGAGAGTACGGTTTCGTTTTCGGTTTCAGTTTGGGTAACGCCGGCTGGGTTAAGTAGGTGGAAGTAGCTGTTGAAGCTTTCGAAAGTTGCTTCTGCGTCCTTCTTTTTGTCGTAATCTCTCTGAAGATAGATTCTGTGGAGTTTGTCTTGGTTGAAGTAATAGGTAACGAGAAAAGCTGGGCTCATGGCGATAACGCGGTTGTCTTGGTCGAGCTTAACCTCAACATTGCCTCTTGCCTTAAGGAACTCGATTACGCTTTGGTAATCGGCACCGAATTCACGGCAAAGGATGTTTTGGGCGAAGGTCTGCATGAAGAGCGCTGAGATGATTAGTATGGTAAAACCCTTTTTCATATTTCCCCCTGTTTTTTTGTTACTGTAAAGGTCGACAAGGTTTATTCTTTAGAAAATACGAAAATTGAAATAATTTAGACAGGAGGCCGATGATGTAAGAAAGCGTAGGGCTTATTTCGGTTTAATCTTTCAGGCTTGTCGATAAACAGGAAATATTGGGGTGTTTTTATAATAAATTGTTAATAAAATAGGCGTTTGTCTAACTTATTATCATGTAAGTATCTTGTGATAAAGTTAGGGTAAAGTAGGGTGTAAGGCATTTTGACCTGCACAAATGGGGGCTTCATCTTACAGGGTTCTTACATGGGGTGCAAAAAAAAGTTGAATATTTTATTCTTGAAAAGAGACGATTTCACGAATGTTAAGTACAAAATGGTTTTTATTTGATGTATAAGTTGTAGATTTAAGAATTGATAATCAGGCTAATATCTCTGTATTATGGAAGGAAATTTGAAAAGAATATTTAAATGGGGAATCCCAATTTGGGTGAGTCTTGTTGTTTTTCTCATCCCTGTAAGAAGCGAAGCCAGTAATGCTGCCGGTTTGGAAATGCATTATGAGTGGCTGGATACCAACACTTATTTGGTTACACTTAAGTTTTATAGGGATTGTCATGGGGTTCAAGCACCTACTTTGGCAACGGTGAATGCGAATTCGATTTCCTGTTCAACGAGTGCTTCTTTTCCTTTGCCCTATTTGTATGATTCTATTTTACCGCTTTGCCTTGGTTTGCAAACAACCTGTACAGGAGGGATTTGGCCTGGTTTAAGGATATATGTTTATCAGGATACAATTGTCCTTCCAAATCCCTGCAGTGATTGGCTTCTCCAATATTCTTATTGCTGCCGCACGGGCGCATTCACAAATTTAAATAATTCTGGAAGTACCTCCGGCTTTGTAGAGACCCCACTTAACAATACGATTCAGAACAATAGTCCTGTAATGGTGCTACCTAACCAACACATCATTTGCGCAGGCATTCCCGATACGCTTACTTTTTCG
>JAYSVQ010000548.1:0-3109 GCA_043718485.1 Bacteroidota bacterium | reverse complement strand
GGGACTTTAACGATGGAAAAGATTCAGAAGAAACAGACCCCATTCACCGTTTTCAAAAGTCCGGAATTTTCTGTGTGGATTTGATTTCGACAAGTTCCTTTGGTTGTCAAGATACTGCGGTTCAATGCAGTGTTGAGGTAATTGAAGGGCATATCTTTTTTCCAAATGCATTTACGCCAAACGGTGACGGTCGCAATGAGACCTTTCAGCCTGCAAATACCTGGTTGTTCAAAACCTACTTTTTTGAAGTTTTTGACCGCTGGGGCCGCCTCATCTTTGAAGGGGTGCAAACTGAGTCTTGGGATGGTTATTTTAATGGTCAACCCGCACCTGAAGGTGCTTATGTCTGGAAATTTTCAGGAATTACGATAAACGACGTAAAATTAGAGACAGCAGGTTCTGTCACGCTTTTACGATAATTCAATCCTTTTTCACAAGAAGAGAGAATCGCTTATTCGGTTCTCTCTTTTTCGTTATTTTTGGCCTATACATGCTAGACGAAATCTTTACCATCATTGAACAAGAGCGCAAGCGGCAGGAAGAGGGAATAGAACTCATCGCTTCAGAAAATTTTGTAAGCCAGGCTGTGCTCTCGGCCATGGGCAGTTGTCTCACCAATAAATATGCAGAAGGCTTGCCCGGTAAGCGATATTATGGGGGTTGCCATATTGTGGATGAAGCCGAAAATTTGGCGCGGGAAAGAGCAAAAAAACTTTTTTCAGCGGATTGGGTAAATGTGCAACCGCATTCGGGTGCTTCTGCAAATGCGGCAATTTTTCTTGCTGTATTAAAGCCGGGTGAAACCGTAATGGGCTTAGACCTTTCTCATGGTGGCCACCTTACCCATGGAAGTCCGGTTAATTTTTCAGGCAAGAATTTTCGTCCGGTATTTTATCAGGTAGAAAAAAATACAGGTCGCATCAATTTAGACCAGATGCGTGAACTTGCTAAAAAGGAAAAGCCGAAAATGATTATCGCCGGGGCAAGTGCATATTCCCGTGATTGGGATTATAAGGCCATGCGGTCAATCGCCGATGAGGTTGGCGCATTTCTTATGGCAGACATGGCTCATCCTGCCGGGCTCATTGCCTCGGGTTTGCTCAACTCTCCCATGCCCTATTGTCACGCCGTTACGACAACGACGCACAAAACATTGCGCGGCCCAAGAGGAGGAATGATTCTCATCGGAAAAGACGCCGAAAATTTTTGGGGAGAAAAAACACCCAAAGGGGAATTGAAAAAACTAAGTCAGATTATGGATTCTGCGGTTTTCCCGGGAAGTCAAGGTGGGCCACTCATGCATGTAATTGCAGCCAAAGCAGTTGCATTTGGAGAGGCATTGCAGCCTGAATTCAAATCCTATTCAGCGCGGGTAATTGAAAATTCAAAAACTCTGGCTCAAGCATTAACAGAAAGTGAGTATCAAATCGTTTCGGGTGGCACCGACAATCATTTAATGCTGATTGACTTGCGAAACAAAAAGCTGAATGGCAAAATTGCCGAAAATGCGCTCAGCGCAGCTGAAATTACCGTCAATAAAAATATGGTGCCTTTCGATACCGAAAGCCCTTTTGTAACCAGTGGCATACGAATTGGAACGGCGGCACTTACCTCCCGTGGATTTGGAAAAAGTGAAATGCTGAGAATCGCCGGTTGGATTGACCGTGTTCTTCGTCAGCCTGAAAACACAACTGAAATAGAAAAAGTTAAGAACGAGGTTCATGATTTAATGAAAAGTTTTCCCTTGAATTATTTAACACACGCATGAAATTTTTTTCCTTGATTTTCCTGACGCTTCTCATGGTAAGCCGTCTCGGTTCACAAACATTATCCCAACAAAAAACATTGAAAGTGAGTGGCTACATGCTTTCGAGCGTTGGCTATCCATCAAAAATAGTTCCATTGGGTGATGAGAAATTCGCATACATTGAATATTGGACAATGGGCGAAGGCAGAAAATTTCCTGCCTATTATTTACAAGGCTATAATAGCCAATATGAAGAGGAATGGTTTACCCCACTCAACAAACAAGGCGAAGCCAATTTTAAAGCAACCGACCTTATTAAATTAAAAAATTCTCTTGCCGTTACCGGAAAATTATATGTGCCCTCTGCAAAAAGAGAGGAAACGTATGTACGCTTTTTTAGTCTTCAGGGCAAAGAAAAAGGAGGTGTATTAAAAATGTCAACCCTAGACAAAACCGCTAAAGGTATCTTTGAAGACGAAATTTCAATTTCAGCAGATTCGTCAAAAGTATTATGGATGGGTTATAAACCCGGTGCCCTCGGCAAAAAGAAGTCTTATTATTTTAGCGTGTATGAAAGTGATGGAAAATTGGCTTGGGGAAAAAAACTTGTCCTTCCTCATGCCGATGGAAAATTAAAAGTTCATCAATCTGTGGTGGATGACAAAGGGAATCTGTACGTTTTATTGATGAATGAGGCCCCCACCAACAGCCCAAAAGACACGCTTACCAAACCCTGGATTTTGAGATACGACTATCGGGAAAACAAATTCTCAGAATATAAAATTGACTTGCCCGGTGCATCCGTTCCGGAAGCGAGAATATTTGTTACCCGAAAAGGAGAATTGGTGTTTGCAGGCATTTTATCTGACGAAAGCGAAAAGGGTTTTTTAAATGGGGCGAAAGCCTATCCAAAAGCACTAAAATGGAATAAAATCGCCTTTAGAAAATTCAACATTACCAGAGAGTTAACCCTGAGTGGAGAATCAAATATGGAGGTTCCCGAAGCCTGGTTAAAAAAATATAGCACCAACGGCGCAAATTTTGCACGCTCCGAAATGCTGGAACACAACGGAAAATTGCTTTGGGTGTTGGAAGAGTATTACACTCAAATCCATAACAAGGAACCGCAGTTTCTTTTTTATGACATTGCGGTAATAGCACTTGATGTTGAAAATGGAAAAATTGACTGGGCTAATTCCTTCGAGAAAAAGCAAAGAGATTATAACAGCGGACGCCTATTGTCTTATGTCGCCGGGTTTTCAGGTCAAAAACTCAATTTTGTATATTTGAACGAGCGCGGCGCGCAAGGAAAAATCATGTGCTCATCTTTTGAATTGGAAACCGGAAATGTGAGCCACAAAG
>JAYSVQ010000547.1:0-3115 GCA_043718485.1 Bacteroidota bacterium | reverse complement strand
CTGAAGGGGTAAAACTGGTTGAATATCTGACCAACCAAGAAAAGGAATTTCTGGGATGGAAGAAAAACCATACCGCTCAATCCTGGCATTATCGTTATGCAGAAAATAAATGGAGTATGCAGGAAGTTTTGGGCCACTTAATCGATACCGAACGCATACTGACCTACCGTGCACTTTGTATCGCCAGAATGGAATCTCATTCGCTTCCCGGCTTTGAAGAGGATGAATACGTGTTGGCAGCCCAATTTGATAACCGAACACCCGAAAGCCTATTTAATGAATTTAGCGCAGTAAGAGCCTCCACAATTAGTCTTTTTTCCAATTTTCACCCTGCAGATTGGCTTAGAAAGGGCAAAGCCAATGGGGTGGAGGTTTCGGTTGCCGCTATTGGCTTTATGATTGCCGGGCATACCCAACACCACTGGGGAGTAATGAAAGAAAAATACTTGGGTGAAAAGCCTGTTTTTTAAGAAGGGTATCTCCTTTTTCTTATTTTTGCCCCTCAGTTTGGTAATTTTTCAATTCCCAAATTGTTATTGAAGGCCTTTGGCCTTGGAAATATGCCTCGATGGCGGAATTGGTAGACGCGCTGGTTTCAAAAACCAGTAGGTTCACCCCTGTGCCGGTTCGACTCCGGCTCGAGGTACAAAAATCAGAGTGAGTGTGGGAGCGAGAGCGGACACACTCACTCTGATTTTTTCCTGTTCACTCGCTCTGGCTCTCACACTTTTTTTCTTCTCCTGCAGCGAGAGCGGACACACTCACTCTCACAATTCAAGAGTTTTACTGATTCCGGAATCAATTTCAAATCCTCATAAAAGTTCAAAGAGCAGGAAAGCATGATTAAGCTTTTCTCAGTTTTAAATTACATGAGTAGCGTTTATTTTCAGGTTTTTTCGTTTTTCAAAAACGAAACACAGCACAATTTCAAGATAAAGCACAAAAACTATACTGCGCCAAATCTCCCTTTTTTTGCGAGATTTGGCGCAGTATAAAATTTAGCTTCCGAATAGATTTTCCATTAGAATTTCACTCTCCACGAGTTCAAGACTATATGCGTTTGGTTTCACGCCGAAGGTGGTGACCATCGTGAGAAATACATTTTTGCGTGTAGTGGTTTCTCTTTTAAGTTCATCGAGTTTATTTCTCAGATTTTTATAATAGCTTTTGGAAATAGAAAAAGGAGCATTCGAAAATTTCAATTCGCAGACACTGATAATATTATCTGCCCTGTCTATTACCAAATCAATTTGCGCATTATGATTTGACCAACTGCTGTTAATGGAATAAATGGCTTGAATTCCGAGTGCTTTTTTTATCTGCTGGACGTGTTTCAGGCATAAGGTTTCGAAACTGAATCCCGACCAAGCGGTATAAGAAGATGAGGAAAACAGAGAATGCCAGGTTCCTTTTCCCTGAGATTTATTGTGCTTGATGAATTTCAGATAAAAGAGGGAGTATTCATCGGAAAGCCGATATAGTGCTTCTTTTGTCTTTTTACCGAAAGAGGTTTGCAACGTTACAAAGCCCGATTCGGTTAATTCTCCTATTATTTTCGTGAAATAGCCTCCGCTTGAAATCTTGCATTTGGAGATCAATGAATTGCGGTTAATTCCTTTTCTGCACGTTGCAAGCGTTTTGATAATATCCATGTGCGCCTCAGGATAATCAAAAAGAGAGGCAAATAAATGATTGAATTCATCATGTAGCGCACCATCTTTATGAAAACAAAGCCGGTCTATATTCTGTGCGACGCTATCTCCCTTTTTTAATTTTTCTAAGTAATGGGGAATGCCCCCCATAGACATATATAGTTGTATTACATCATATTTTGTAAACCTGAGGTTTCGGCTTTTTAGGAATAAATCTGTTTCATGTAAAGTGAAGGGAAGCAGCCTGATCTTCTGCGTAATGCGGTTATGAAGGCCGCCCTTATTTTTAATTATTTCTTTTACCATGTACGAGGCTGCAGAACCACATACAACAACAACTAAATCCCTTCTGTTGGTTGCATAACTGTTCCAGAAATTTCCAAAAGCATCTAAGAACCTCGATTTGGGAGTGGCAAGCCATGGAAATTCGTCAATAAATATGACTTTTTTTTCTCGCCCCTTTAGTTTATCAAGATACAATTCAAGTAAAGTAAACACTTCAAACCAGTTTTTGGGCGTTTCTTGCTTGCTTCTTTTCTTTGATCTTTTGGTAATTTCTTTTGTAAAATTGGCCAGCTCATCTGTTAAACTGCCATTAAATATTCCTGTTACTTCAAACCGAATATATTTTTTATACACTTCCCTAATCAAGTATGTTTTGCCTACTCTTCTTCTTCCATACACTGCAATTAATTCAGACTTTCTGCTTTTGAGTGCATTTTCAAGAATTTCAATCTCACTTTTTCTGCCGATTATTTCGTTCACACAGATTTTTATAATACGCCAAATCTAAGAAAAAACAAGAGATTTGGCGCAGTATAATTTATTAACGCCCGTGATGAAATTTTTCTGAGTCGGTTATTGTGCTGTTTCCGAAATGCTGAAATCAGCAAAAAATGTCATGTTTTTTGGCGCTAAGGTTTCAATTCGGGTTTATGGAGAATCTTCTCATTTTCCTCATTATCGTACGGGTATTATATCCCCGTATCCTAAAAAGGCAAACCTCCTAAATAAAGCCGTATTTCAAGCCCCAAATGGAAATTACCGAATGAGGTGTGGTGATGAAGTAGTCGTTATTTCGTGTTTCTACGCATTCATTTGCGCCGGGAATTTTTTTTAGCTTTTAATGGTGGTGATGTTATCTTGTTTGGCGAGCAGTAATTCATTAGAAAATTGCAGCAAAGTATTCATCTTCATTCCACATTCAATCTATACCTGTACAGTCGTTTTACATCTTCATAATTACTGTCTTTGTACATGAAATAAAGTATTCCGTAGTGGATTCGAATTTTGCTGGGCCAAGGCTTTGGAATTTCGGCTACAAAGTGACTGGCCCCACTTCCTGTATCAATTTGATGAAGGCTCGCGTAGCCATTCTTTTCAAACCATGTGTAAATATTGCCTGTACCTGAATCAAAGAACAATTCCTTTTTCCAGCCTTTTTCTTTATGATAATTGAAAGG
>JAYSVQ010000546.1:0-3119 GCA_043718485.1 Bacteroidota bacterium | reverse complement strand
AAGGTTCATAGATTTTTTCGGTAGAATTTTTATTCAAAAAGCGGTTTTGAATTTCAAGAAAAGTGGAGTTGTATTTAACTAGTAATCCTTTATTTAGCGAAACTAAAACGAGGAATGAAAACAAAATGTAATAAAACCTACCATGGTCTATTGTGGTGATAAAGAGCAGTATTCCCATGCAAGCAAAGTAAATCCAAATTAAAGAAGGGAAGCGATTACGAAAGGCTAAAAATAGATAACCAAAAAAGAAAAAAACCGAAATTGTATCGATCAGGCCATTCTTATTATTAAAAAAAGGGATGTGGTTTTTCACCACATCCACAAGGCTCATGCCTTGAAATAGGTAAAGTCGCTGCGATTTCAGATCGGGGTATCCATGATCGGGCCAAAAACTATTTTCTAATTGGTATGTTAAATTTTCAGGCCAAAGGATAATAAACATAAAAGAAAGAACGATGAGACCAGACAGCATTTTTGTGTATTGATTTCCATAGAGCAGAAAAAAAATGATGAGGGGAAAGTAAAATAGAATGGCGGTTTCGTGTATAAATAGAATAAGATTAAGGGAGACAAGGAAAGCGATTTTTCTGATTTTCGTTTTTTGAAAACCAAGGTAAACGAGAAGGGGTACCAACAATAACACTTCCCGGTCAATTTCAAAATATACCAAAATGGGCGAGAAACATAGGAGCATTAATTCCCATTTGTTTTCAATCAAAGGGAGATACTTGCTGAAAATGATAGTAAAGGAGAAAAGGGCTACGCCAAGAAAAAACCAACTAAAAAACAAACTCCCGTCAAAAAATGAATATTTTTCAACCCAATATATAAGCTGGCCCATTAATCCCCTTCTTATAAAACCACTGCTAAACGACCAATAATCGTCTGAGCGCAAGAATTGGTTTCCGGTTAAGAATGAATAAACATCTATGGCTGCGTCAACGGTTAAACAGAATAAAAGGAAAAGAAACCCGGCTAGGATTATTTTATTTTTTGAAATGACTTCAAAAGTTCTCTTAAAACCTAGTAGTAAATTATGCGGTGTATTTTCTTGGTGTAGATTATTCGCCACTAGTGAATCGAGTTTTGAAATATTCAACTCCATTTCGATCGATCATCGGGGTAAGCATTAAACTGCGGCCGGTTTCACAATACCACAACAATCCCTCTTTACCCCAAACCGGATATAAGCGATTGTATTTAATCTCGGTTACTTTTTCTCCAAAAGAGTCAATTAAGCCAAACAATGTTTTAGTATAAACATCATTTCCGGAAACGATGGCTCTGCCTAAATGAAAATCTTCACATTCCCCAAAGCGAGGTTTGATAACTTCTTCTCCTGAAATGTCCATATAACCCCAGGCATAAATGCCTTCGCTTAGTTTTTTTCGAAAACGAATTCTTCCTTCAGAAAAACTACCCGGAAAATAGAAATCCTCAGATGAAAATTCTTTTAAAATTTGCCCCTGATGGTTAATCCAAAAATATTTTCCAAGATCACGACGGTAGGTGATGGCAATCCCTTCCTTAAAATTGCTGGCAAAATCATACTCAAATGCAATTATTTCTTTGCCATTCGTATCAATGAACCCTGACTTTGTTCCCTTTATTACTGAGGCAAGGCCATTACAAAAGCCTTCGGTGTTTTCATAGTGACAAGGAATTCTTAATCGGCCCAAGGTGTCTGAAAAGCCCCATTTTTTGCCGTGTTTAACAGGCAGAAGACCACTTTCGAGAATGAATTTTGCCTCATCCCAAACACAAGGAACGCCTTCAGCCAAAGTTCTTAGGTTGAGTAAACCCCATCCTCTGCCTGCGTCTTTTACCATCGCAAAATTTCCGCCTTCCCAGGTCGCGTCAGGCCAGTAATACTCTTCATAGACTTGACCCACAATCATTCTTCCCGATTGATTAATCACACCGTGAACATCTCCGTTTCCAACAACAGCGCGTGTGCCAAAAAATTCGCCAGCTTCCTCCCATTGGGGATGAACTACCCAGTTTCCACTTTTGTCAATATATCCTGATTTTCCCAATCCGATTCTTGCGGGGGCTAATCCACCTGAGAATGTACCAATAAAAGAGAATCTGGGTTCAATTACCCAATTTCCTAAAGTGTCGAGTGCGCCATATTTTAAGTAACCGAGGCTGTCTTTTTTTACCACGACACAAAGGCCTTCTTGTTCAGGATAGGCAGAAAAAAAACGATCAGCCGAGATTTCAATGCCTCCCGGTAATGCAAGACTAAATTGAGGTCCTTCAACCCCATAATGATAAAATGGAATGCGTTTTGGCAATTCAAAGGTTTGTGCAGAAAGGAAAGAAATATCGCCTACCCAGAGTTTTATTCCCCAGAAAATGAAAGTAAAAAGGAGTGTGTTTTGAATTGTTTTTCCGGCCAATGCTTTTCTGTAAAACGCAATTTTACGGAATTTATCCATGTTTTTTTGGGATTGACGTATCCATTGGTTTTTCTTTATTCACATCTGGCCCGACAATGTCTGCCAAATGAGAGAACCAAATTGATTGCAAATTCTGTTCTGCGAACCTACTTTGAAGAAGCGTTGAGCTTGGTTTTTAGTTCCCTTGGTCATAAAAGGGAAGGAAAAAGTGAATTTTTTTTCGATTTTACAGTCGAATCGCTTTCCAGTTCTTATTTTATCCCACCAAAAATGAAATTCAATTCTCGAAATATACATCAGGCGATCGCTTTCTTTTTGACTCTCATTTTAGGGATTGGATGTGGAAATGAAATTCAAAAGGCAAACCTTCCGCGACAATTTCTTTGGGTAGGCGGCATCGCCCAGGATGCAGGGTATCCGCATATTGCTTGTTTAAAAGAGTGTTGTAAAAGGGTTGCAGAGGGAAAGCAAACCCGAAAAAATGTAACCTCGATTGCCTATGTTAATCTAAACAGTCAAACCTATTGGCTTTTTGAGGCCAGTCCGGATTTGCCTCAGCAACTACTTTCCATTCAAGCTTTTTTCGGACTGCCATTATTTCAATTACCTGAAGGTGTTTTTCTCAGCCATGCGCATATCGGCCATTATGCCGGACTCATGTATTTCGGGCGAGAAGCAATGGCTGCTGACAAAGTACCTGTTTATACACTTCCAAAA
>JAYSVQ010000545.1:0-3123 GCA_043718485.1 Bacteroidota bacterium | reverse complement strand
ATGAGCGGAGCATTGTCACATGTAGTTTGGGGGCCGGTAGGCGTAAAGGATGCAACGGGTTGTAGCCGCTCAACAACATACACAGAATCCCAACCTGGACAGCCATTGATTCCGGTAACCCTAATGCTATATCTGCCGGGGGTATTTACAAGCAAAGAGGTGCCAGTGCTGCCTCCCGTCCATGAATAAGCAGAATGACCTGCCATTACAGTCAGGTTGATATTTCCCCCTTGACAAAAATAAGCCGTATCACCTACGTTCAAATTAGCATTTACAAAACCGCAATTTCTAACATAGGTAATAAATGCATCTGTCGAGCCCCCATTGTTTGCTTGAAAAATATTGCCTGTTACAGGATGGTTAGGGGAATCGGTTGCACCTAAAAGAAAGAAATCTCCATTTGCGGCAACGCCGACTGCACGACCATACTCTTCTCCGGTTGATCCATAATATGTGCTGTAATGGAGTTGGCCACCGGGAAAAAATAATGAATAAAACGCATCAAAAACCCCGCCTCTAAAAGTTGGGTAAAACGCATCTGGGGTTGTAGGGAAAGAAGCGCCTCCTCTTGTTTCACCCGTAACTAAGAGCAAATTTGATGGGGTAATGTCTAAATCTAAAATACGCTCCATACTGCCGCCACTTAAGAAGCTCGCCCATTCCAAACTACCGTTATTTCTGAATTTAACCAAAAGGCCAGCATGCAAGCTTGCTGAATAAGTCGTTTGTAAGGCGCCCGGTGTTACGGGAAAATTACTGCTATAGGTTTTTCCGCCTAAATAAAGACTTCCATGTTTATCGACAGCAACGGTAGAAACATCATCTGTGAGCGCCCCCCCAATATACGTTGACCACTGCCTGACTCCACTCCCATTCAATTTTCCGGCAAATGCATCTGACTGCCCAGCATTTGCCGGCTGGTAGGCGCCCGAAGAAACCGGAAAATTTGAACTACTCGTTGTGCCACCAAATAAAATTGCACCGGTTGTGTCAAATGCAACACCTGTGCAATTGTCTGATGAAGACCCCCCTATTAGGGTTGCCCAAATTCTAGCGCCGCTTGAATTGTACTTATCAATGAACCCATCATAGCCTCCAGCACTTGCAGTTTGAAATGCGCCTACTGTAGTTGGGAAATTAGTAGAAAGGGTATTGCCACTTACCACAATTTCTCCTGTTGAAGATACCGCAACTTGGTTCCCCTCGTCGGTATCATTTCCACCAACAAATGTCGCCCAAATTCGATTTCCTGCATTATTAAATTTGCACAAAAATGCATCCTGTACGCCACCAAAAGTTGATTGTTGGCTTCCAACTGAAACCGGAAAATTACCTGAGGAAGTGCTGCCTGAAAAATAAAAATTATCCAGGTTATCGAAGGCAATTCCATAACCAACCTCCCAAGCGGAACCACCATAATAAGTTGCCCAACGGCGGGTGCCGGTTGAATCAAAACTTACAAGAACCACATCATTTCCACCCCCAGCGGATGCACTTTGGTAGGCTCCAGCACTGACCGGAAAATTGGTGCTGACAGCATGACTAACAGCGACTAAATTTTGTTGACGGTCACAGCCTATATCAACATAAGGCAATTGATTATCTACACCTGATCCACCATAATAGGTTGACCAAGAAATGGTAGGGTCAATAATTAATGGCTCTTCACTATTGCATCCTTCTACGAAAAAGGTGAATGAATTGAGGAAACTACCAGATAAAGGAACCATCCGCGTTTTTAAAGTGGTAGGACCTTGAAACGAAACCGGGTGATGATCTACAATTGAGCCCAAAGGGCAAGTTGCATGAAGGGCACCATCCGCTGAAATTTCAGTATGTGTGCTACCTTCATACCAAAATCTTATGTGTCGAGCAATAGTTGAGTTTTGCAATTCCCAATCGTATTTCAGGGCGCCATTGTGCGTATAAAAAACCAAAGAAGTTCCCGGCCCTAATATATTTTGATATCGAATTTTAGCATATCCGGGAATGTTTTCGGCAATTAAGTCACCTAAATAAAAATGATTCTTCCCCTGAATTTCCACTTCTCCAATTACTTTTGTTTCTAGAGTAGCGTTGAAAACAAAATCCATGCGATAGAAATCTGTGATTTCTTTATTTTCTTCATTGGGTTTTGAGAAAACATAAGAAAGGCGGTCGCGTAAAAAAAACAACTTCATTCCTCCCTGTTCTGCTGTGAAAAATACATCTGGTCTTTCTTTTAAATCGGTGTCTTTGACCTGACCAACATTGGGAATAAATAAAATCGAGTTGCTTTCTTCGGCTTTCATTCCAAAGGGAATCGCAATTAAGAGCAATAAAACGGGTAACAATCCTTTCATACCTACAAAGAAAGCTAAGTAAAATTGAATTGTGAGGATTTGTCAAAAAAAAGGGGGAAGTGTCCTGAATTGAACACTTTAAATCTTGGCAATTCGACTAAGCTTTTTTGGTTGAGCTCAATTATTTAGGTTTATAATTTGGAAAAGGATTTTCAAGCGAAAATGAAAGTCATCTTAACAGGAAAATGTCACGATTCTATTTTCCTAAAAAGGCCCTAATACTTAAAATAACCTTGCAAAAAATTTAATAGCATTTCGAAAATTTGGGATTTTCTGGAATTTGTATGAATTTGAACTTTTTAAGCCAATTACTTTAACCTAAATTAGGATTTCGATGCGACCGAAAGAAGATTTATTCAAACTAGTAAAGTCTTTAAGCAAGGCCGAGAAAGGATACTTCAAAAAATTTACCGGCATTTATTCTGATAAGGGAGACGCTAATTATCTTAAACTATTTGATTTAATTGATCGACAAGAGCAATATGATGAAGTCGCAATAAAAAATTCATTTGGCAACACTCCTTTTGGCTCATTTCTTTCTGCGAACAAGGGTTATTTATTTCGTTTAATTCTAAAGAGTTTAAGAAATTTTTATAGTGACCTTTCTGTAGAAACCGTTGTTGCTGATTTAGTTCGCGAAGTTGAATTGCTTTTTAAACGTGGCTTACTCGATGAAGCAGATTCCCATATTCAAAAAGGATTAGAAAAAGCAACGGTTCAGGAGCTTTACCATTTGGTACATAATTTGATGTCATTTCAATCGCGCATTTTCATAACAAGA
>JAYSVQ010000544.1:0-9461 GCA_043718485.1 Bacteroidota bacterium | reverse complement strand
CTGCCCTTGCCTTTGTGTTCCTTTCTGAATTTTGTTCTCTTTGGAGATAACATTGTTTTCTACCCTTTCAGATTAATTTCTTTTACCACCTCGTCTTTCGCCACCACCGCCACCGGCTCCACCTCTGCGATCACCACCTGCGCCACCGCCACCTCTGCGATCACCACCGCCGCCACCACCGCCTCTGCGATCACCACCACCTCTACGCTCTCCACCGCCACCGCCGCCTCTGCGATCTCCACCTCCGCCTTTACGCTCGGTTTGAGCGTTAGGAGACAAGTCTTGCTTGCCATATAATTCGCCACGGAAAATCCACACTTTCACACCAATCTTGCCATAAATCGTCTGCGCTTCGGAAAGTGCATAATCGATATCGGCACGCAAAGTGTGAAGTGGAACTCTGCCTTCTTTATATTGTTCTGTACGTGCCATCTCAGTTCCACCAAGACGACCCGAGCACATTACTTTCATTCCTTCAGCACCCATTCTCATGGTTGAGGCCAATGCTGTTTTCATTGCACGGCGAAAAGATATTCTGGCTTCAAGTTGTTGAGCCACCATTTCGCCTACAAGTTTTGCATCCAACTCAGGACGCTTGATTTCATAAATATTGATTTGAACGTCTTTATCTGAAATCTTTTTAATCTCTTCTTTTAGTTTATCAACTTCCTTGCCTCCTTTACCGATAACGATACCTGGGCGTGAAGTGTGAATGGTAATAATTATGCGCTTTAAGGTGCGCTCGATTACGATTCTTGCTATACCGCCTTTTGGAATTCTGGCGATTAGGTATGAACGAAGGCGCTCATCTTCGATGAGTTTATCGGCATAATTTCTGCCACCATACCAGTTGGAATCCCAACCTTTACTGATGCCGAGTCTGAAGCCTATTGGATGTGTTTTTTGTCCCACTTGTTTTTACTTTAATTATGCCTCTTTGGTGCCTAAGATGATGGTAACATGGTTTGAGCGTTTGCGAATGCGATAGGCCCTTCCTTGCGGAGCCGGGCGAAAACGCTTAAGGGTTCTTCCCTCGTCGACAAATACCTCTTTTACAAAAAGGCCAGAGTCTTCGATTCTTAAATCCTCGTTTTGCAACTGCCAATTATTAATTGCGCTTTTCAAAAGTTTTGAAACTTCAATGGCACCAATTCTAGTGGTATGCTTCAGAATATGAAAAGCAGACTGTACTTGCTGCCCCCTGATTTGATCCACCAAAAGGCGCATCTTTCTTGGGGAAGTCGGAAAGTCACGAAGGATTGCACCTGGACGGGCTTTCTTTTTATCCTTCAATTCATTTGCATAACGAACCTTGCGCTTCTCCGGCTTTGGAATGCCGGCAGCAATCTTTTCTTTACGCGTTAATTTTTTAACCTGCTCTACCATGATTATTTACCGCCTTTTTTCGAACCCGCATGACCTCTGAAAGTACGGGTGGGTGCAAACTCGCCGAGTTTGTGGCCTACCATATTTTCAGTTACATACACCGGAATGAATTTATTTCCATTATGAACAGCAAAAGTGTGCCCGACGAATTCAGGAGAAATCATTGACCTGCGTGCCCAGGTTTTGACTGTCCTCTTCTCGCTTTTTTCATTCAATCTGCCAACTTTCTTATCAAGTTTAGCATCGATGAATGGACCTTTTTTAAGTGATCTTGCCATGCGTCAATTCGCTGAGTTATTTTTTCTTCTTGTTGATGATAAATTTACTAGATGGCTTCTTGGCATTACGGGTTTTGTAACCCTTTGCCGGAATACCATTTCTTGAACGTGGATGTCCACCTGAAGCGCGGCCCTCACCACCACCCATTGGGTGATCTACGGGATTCATCGCTACCCCGCGAACCCTAGGCCTACGGCCTAACCAGCGGCTTCTTCCTGCTTTACCCAAGGTGATGTTCATGTGCTGAGCGTTACTCACCACACCCATCGTAGCCATGCAGGTTCCCAGAATCATTCTGGATTCACCTGAAGGCATTTTGAGTACAACGTATTTTCCATCTTTAGCCTGGAGCTGAGCATGTGAACCGGCACCACGTGCCAATACACCCCCCTGACCGGGATTCATTTCAATGTTGTGAACGGTTGCGCCCAATGGAAGGTCCTTTAATGCTTTTGCATTGCCAATGGTCGGCTCTGCAGTTGGCCCAGTCATAATGTTGGTACCGACGAGCAATCCTTCAGGTGCAAGAATATATCTTTTTTCTCCGTCTGCATAATGTAATAATGCAATGCGACCGGTGCGATTCGGATCGTACTCGATTGAAACAACCGTAGCAGGTACGCCTACTTTGTTTCGCTTAAAATCTATTACACGATAACGACGCTTATGACCACCGCCACGATTACGGATTGTCATTTTTCCCGTATGGTTTCTACCACCGGTAAAATTTTGTTTTCCCAGCAATGATTTCTCAGGCTTGTCGGTTGTGATTTCAGAAAAATCTGAAATCTCCAAAAAACGGGTGCCTGGAGTTACTGGTTTATATTTTTTTATGCCCATGACTAATGTGGCTTATATATTCTTGTAAAAATCAATTACCTGGCCTTCTTCAAGTGTGACGAATGCCTTTTTTAAATTGGGTCTCTTACCTTCAAGTACGCCTGATTTGGTATTTCTGACCTTTCTTTTTCCGTTGGTTATCATGGTGCGAATGTCAACCACTTTTACTTGGTAAAGCGATTGAATAGCGGCCTTGATTTGTGCCTTGGAAGCTGCGCTGTCCACTACAAAACCGTAATGACGCACCTTGGCCTCTGCCTGAGCGGTCATTTTTTCGGTGATGAGAGGTTTTTTTAAGATACTCATGGCCTCAACTAGGATTTGCGATTTGTTCAATAACAGAAATGGCGGGTTCCAAAATAACTACATTCTGTGCCAGCATGATATCGAGTGTATTGATATCGGAAGCACGGGAAATAGTTGCTTTGGGCACATTTCTACCGGATAGATATACGTTTTGATTTTCACCCGGCATTACCAATAATACCTTGCTCCCTGTCAAGCCAAGATTTGAGATTACTCTCAAAAACTCTTTTGTTTTAGGCGCTGCAAATGAAAAATCTTCAACAATTCTGATGCGATTGTCTTTTGCCTTAGTCGTAAGTGCCGCAGCTCTTGCGAGTGCTTTTGCTTTACGGTTCATTTTGAATCCGTAATCTCTTGGACGTGGACCGAAAACGGTACCTCCATGTCTCCAAAGCGGTGAACGCTTGTGACCTGATCTCGCACCGCCAGTTCCCTTTTGGCGAAACGGCTTTTTGGTAGAGCCACGAACTTCTCCGCGCTCTTTAGTTTTATGGGTACCCTGACGGTTGTTTGCCTGAATTTGGCGAACGTCAAGCCAAATGAGATGGCTCTGGGGATTTTCAATTCCAAAAATGGAATCGTCCAGCGCCACTTTACGGCCTGTTCCTTTACCCTCGATATTGAATACTTCCAGTTCCATTTTATTTCTCAATGAATACGTAGGCACCTTTTCTTCCGGGAACGCTGCCTGAAACCACAAGCAGATTTTTTTCCGGAATTACTTTTAATATTTCTAGGTTGAAGGCCATCACTCTGTCACCACCCATTCTACCGGCCATTCTCATACCTTTAAAAACTCTTGAAGGGGTTGAGGCCGCGCCTAATGAACCTGGTGCACGCAAACGATTGTGTTGACCGTGAGTTGCTTCACCGACACCGGCAAAACCGTGACGTTTTACCACACCTTGAAAACCTTTTCCTTTGGTGGTGCCCACAACTTCAACCAACTCCCCTTCTGCAAATAAATCTGCAGAAAGTGTGTCACCCATTTTCAAATCCATTCCCTCAAACGCAAATTCTCTAAGAATGCGCTTAGGGGTAGTATCTGCTTTTTTCGCGTGGCCTGTAATGGCTTTCGTTGCATGCTTTTCCTTGCGCTCGCCAAATCCGATTTGCACGGCCTGATAGCCGTCTTTTTCCATCGTTTTGATTTGTGTAACGACACAAGGACCTGCTTCGATCAACGTGCACGCAACCGCTTTGCGGTCTGCACTGAAGACCGTCGTCATTCCTATTTTTTTACCAATTAACCCTGGCATGATTTCTATAAACTGTGGGGTAAATCAAACTTTAATTTCAACATCCACTCCACTGGGTAATTCCAGCTTCATTAAAACATCTACCGTTTTTGAGGAGGTAGAAAATATATCAATCAGGCGCTTATAGCTACACACCTGAAATTGCTCTCTTGCTTTTTTATTCACATGAGGTGAACGGTTAACCGTTACGATACTTTTTTGTGTCGGCAAAGGAATAGGGCCGCTCACGATGGCACCGGTTGTCTTAACTGATTTCACAATCTTCTCAGCCGATTTATCGACGAGGTTGTGATCATAAGACTTCAGTTTAATGCGAATTTTTTGCGTCATGACTTTTTAAGCTTTTGCAGCTACACCTTTTACTTTGGCTACAACCTCGTCTTGTATGTTTCGGGGCGTAACTGAATAATTTGAAAATTGCATGGTAGAGGAAGCTCTGCCTGAAGTAAGGGTACGCAATTGGGTTACGTAACCAAACATTTCTGACAATGGAACCTTTGCCCTAACAATCTGATCTTTTCCTCTTGAGTTCATTCCTTCAATTTGCCCTCTGCGGCGATTAAGGTCACCCACAACGGGACCCATATATTCATCGGGTGTTACCACCTCGATGTCCATGATTGGTTCCAGTAATTGTGGGGCTGCATTTTTCAATGCAGTTCTAAACGCAAGCTTAGCGCAAAGTTCAAAAGACAATGCATCAGAATCCACATCATGGTAACTGCCAAAGTGCAAACGAGCGCGCACCCCTTCAACAGGGAAGCCTGCAAGTACACCTTCGTTCATTGCCATCTTCAATCCTTTTTCAACGGATGGAATAAATTCACGAGGAATTACGCCACCCTTGATTTCATCCACAAATTCAAAACCGTTTCCGGATTCTGTTGGACCAAAGGTTATGGAAACATCAGCAAATTTACCACGACCACCGGTTTGCTTTTTATAGACTTCACGATGGTCAACCACTTTTGAAATCGTCTCTCTGTAGGCTACCTGAGGCGCGCCTTGGTTTACTTCAACTTTAAATTCTCTTCTCAAACGATCGACAATAATTTCAAGGTGCAATTCTCCCATTCCTGAGATAATGGTTTGCCCTGATTCTTCATCGGTACGCACTTTAAACGTAGGGTCTTCTTCTGCAAGCTTGATAAGGCCATTGGTAAGTTTATCCTGATCTACGTTTGTTTTTGGTTCAACCGCAAGAGAAATAACCGGCTCTGGGAAGGTGATATTCTCCAAAATGATGGGCTTATCAATATCACAAAGCGTGTCGCCGGTTTTGATGTCTTTAAAACCCACCGCAGCTGCAATGTCACCTGCTTCTACCTTATCAATTGGGTTTTGCTTATTTGCATGCATTTGAAGGAGGCGGCTAATTCGCTCTTTTCCTTCTGTGCGTGAATTGTAAACGTATGAACCTGCCTCAAGTACACCTGAGTAAGCTCTAAGAAATGCAAGACGACCCACATAAGGGTCAGTCATAATTTTAAATGCTAATCCTGCGAAGGGCTCTTTTACATCAGGGGCACGGAAAATAGTTTCGCCTGTTTTAGGATTGATACCTTCAACCGGGGGAATATCCATTGGAGAAGGAAGGAACCTGCAAACTGCATTCAGCAACATTTGCACGCCTTTGTTTTTGAAGGCAGAGCCCAACATCATAGGGGTAATGGTCATTGCAATTGTAGCTTTACGAATTGCATTTACCATTTCTTCTTCAGTAATCGAATTTGGATTATCAAAGAATTTTTCCATAAGATGGTCGTCGAACTCAGCAATGGATTCTACTAATTTCTCTCTCCACTCTAAAACTTCGGCAGTTAAATCATCTGGAATTGGAATTTCGCTCCAGGTCATTCCTTGGTCGTGCTCATTCCATATGTAGGCTTTGTTGTCAATTAAGTCAACTACACCTCTGAAAGTATCTTCGGCACCGATTGGGACTTGAAGGGGAACCGGATTTCCGCCGAGTCTTTCTCTTACTTGATTAACTACATTAAAAAAATCAGCTCCAGGACGGTCCATTTTATTAACGAAACCAATTCTTGGAACTCCATATTTATTCATTTGGCGCCAAACGGTTTCTGATTGTGGCTCAACACCACCAACAGAACAGAATAAGGCAACCGCACCATCTAATACACGAAGTGAGCGCTCAACTTCAACTGTAAAGTCAACGTGACCCGGTGTGTCGATGATATTAATTCGATAATCGTCATCATGAAATTTCCAGTAAGTGGTGGTCGCTGCAGAGGTAATGGTAATACCACGCTCTTGCTCTTGCTCCATCCAATCCATTGTGGCAGCGCCTTCATGAACCTCACCAATCTTATGTACCACTCCTGTATAATACAGAACACGCTCAGTTGTGGTAGTCTTACCGGCATCAATATGCGCGGAGATACCAATGTTTCGTGTGTGACGCAGATCTACTTTTATCGTTGACATAATTTCTAATCCCCTAACACATTAAAACCTAAAATGAGAGAAAGCCTTGTTTGCTTCTGCCATTTTATGTGTGTCTTCTCTTTTCTTAACCGAAGCACCTTCACCTTTTGAAGCTGCAAAAATTTCACCTGCAAGTTTCTCTTTCATAGACTTTTCGTTTCTCTTGCGAGAATAACCGATAATCCATTTGATACCGACAGACACCCTTCTTGAAGGGCGAACTTCTGTTGGAACCTGAAAGGTAGACCCACCTACACGACGGCTTTTTACTTCTACCGAAGGCATTACATTGTTCAATGCCTCTTCGAAAACTTCTCTGCCGTTTCTTCCGCTTTTCTTTTCTACGATTTCTATAGCATCATAAAAAATACCATAGGCAAGAGATTTCTTGCCATCGTACATCAGATAATTCACGAATCGAGAAATCAACTCACTCCCGTACTTGGGGTCAGGTAACACGAAACGTTTTTTTGCTCTGGCTTTTCTCATTATTAATAAGGTATAGAACCCATTATTTCTTTTTAACTGCTGCTGCGGGTGCCCCTGGTTTCGGACGTTTAGTTCCGTATTTGGAGCGACTTTGTTTTCTATCGTTTACACCGGCTGTGTCTAAGGCACCTCTCACGATGTGGTAACGAACCCCAGGAAGGTCTTTTACCCTGCCCCCACGAATCAACACAATAGAGTGCTCTTGTAGGTTGTGGCCCTCACCCGGAATGTAGGCGATTACCTCAAACTGATTGGTAAGCTTAACCTTAGCAACCTTGCGAAGGGCTGAGTTCGGCTTCTTTGGCGTAGTAGTGTACACCCTGGTGCACACCCCTCTACGCTGCGGACAGCTAGAAAGTGCCGGACTTTTGCTCTTCCAGGTCTTTTTAGTCCTGCCGATTCGTACGAGTTGTTGTATAGTAGGCATAATGGCCGTTGTACTTTGAAAAAGAGTGGCAAAGTTAGATTAAAAGGCCGTGTCAGTCAAGCTAAACGGCTTTTTTTTCAACATTCTTATAAACAGTGCCACTTTGCCGGCAACACGGTAACATAAGAACTGGATTTTTCCCTTAGAAACAGCCTAAATGGCGATAAAACCTTTTAAGTTTGAAGTCCACGAATGACCATGGATACATCCCAAGCAAGTTTTTTAGGGAGGGCAAAGTTACTTGCTCAACGCTTAAAAACAATGTACCCGGAACGGGAAAGTGAAAATATTTCGAAAAGAATTGCAACGTTTATTTCCGGTATGCCTTGGTATGCCCTCTTGCTTAAACCCGGTTTAGGTCTTTCTAAGGAAGAAGAAAAAAGGTTCAATGAATTAGAAATCAGGCTATTGAAGGCTGAACCTTTGCAATATGTGATTGGAAAAGCTTGGTTTAGAAGTTGGGAATTTGAGGTAAATCCCCATGTTTTGATACCCAGGCCTGAAACCGAAGAATTAGTTGAACTGGCTAAAAAAGAATTATCCCTAATTTCTAGGCCCTTCATTTTGGATTTGGGTACAGGGTCAGGATGCATAGCCATCTCTCTTGCCTTAGAAATAGAGGATTCAAAGGTTTATGCACTAGAAATAAGCAACTTAGCCTTAGAAACAGCCAAACGAAATGCCCAAAACCTTGGCGCCAAGGCCCAATTTCATTTGGGCGACATTTTAGCGCCAAATCTGGATTTGGACCTGCCCTTGTTTGACCTGGTGATTTCAAATCCACCTTATATTATGGAAAAAGAAAAGGAGCAAATGGCCGAAAATGTGCTGAATTATGAACCCCATTTAGCCCTTTTCCCAACAGGAAATGACCCCCTGATTTATTATAGAACCATCGCAGGAAAGGCATTCAAATGGTTAAAACCGGGAGGCCTTTTGCTATTTGAATTGAATGAAAGTTTAGGAATGGAAAGCTTGGAAATTTGCAAAGAAGCCGGCTTTATTGAACTCAAGCTCATGAATGACTTTCAGGGAAAAGTGCGCTTTTTAAGGGGAAACAAGCCTTTAGAAAATTGAATTCGAACCTTGATTCGTTGGTTCTTGGAAAAAAATCAACCAAGCTTTGGAGTCAAACTGAGTCGAACCGCCTCAATTTCTTGGATGGAAAGTACGGTGAACTTCCTTCAAATAATCTCTATCCAAATGCAAATAAACCTCTGTAGTTGTGATGGATTCGTGGCCCAGCATTTCCTGCACGGCCCTCAGGTCTGCCCCGCCCTCAATCAGGTGTGTGGCAAAACTGTGCCTAAAAGTATGCGGACTAATTTTCTTTTGAATCCCCGCTTTCAAGGCTAAATTTTTAATCAATGTAAACACATAAACTCGGGAGAGTCTTTTTCCCCGACGATTTAAAAAAACAATTTCTTCATCTTCTCCAATCGCCGTTTGCTTTTTTCTAATAGCCTCCAAATAAATATCTAAGTATTTAAGGGCAGATGAGCCGACAGGCACCAAACGTTCTTTATTTCCTTTCCCAAATGCCCTCAAAAAGCCTTCGGGCGCAAAAACTTGCCTGAATTCAAGATTTGTTAATTCACTTACTCTTAATCCGGATGAATATAACAGTTCCAACATAGCCCGGTCTCGGGTTCCCGATTCTTTGGAATGATCTATGGCTGCAAAAATCAAATCGATTTCTTCAACACTTAAAACCTCAGGGAGTTTTCGGGATAGCTTTGGATAATCGAGCAATTCTGTTGGGTCTGATTTTATGTAATCTTCAGTCAGCAGGAAACGAAAAAAACTGCGAACCGAAGAGAGGTTTCTGGCAAGGGAACGCTCATTCAAAAAACAGGCTTCCGTTAGAAAATGAATAAAATCCCTGAGTTCATTGGTTTCAATTGCAAGTGGAGAAGGCTTTCCTTTCTGCTCAGAAAAAAAAAAGGAAAGTCTTGAAATGTCTAATTCATATGCTTCAACAGAATTCTCAGACAGGCCTTTTTCTACCCTGAGGTAGGCGTTATATT
>JAYSVQ010000543.1:0-9462 GCA_043718485.1 Bacteroidota bacterium | reverse complement strand
CAATCTGTATAAACGTCAATCATTACTGGCTTGGGATTTTTTTCGCCTGCCTTCATCGCTTCTTCAAAACTAAGCCAAGTTAATTGTTGGGGAACAATTTCGGCGGTTTGGCCATAAAAAATTGAAAACGAAATGAAGCAAAGAGAAATTAAAAACACATTTTTCATAGTCTAGTTTTTTAGTTTTGAAAACCGGCACGACTCAACTTAATAAACCGAATAGACAAAAACAGGGCCGATGTTGTGAGGCTTAACACAAGCGCATACCAAATCCCCGCCATTCCCAAATTTAATGAAAAACCCAGATACCAGGCTACAGGCAAAGCAACGATCCAATAAGAGAAAAAAGTAATTAAAGCCGGGGTCTTTGTGTCTGATAAACCACGAAGAACCCCCACCAAAACACATTGTACTCCATCTGAAATTTGAAAAACTGCAGCAATTACCATTAATGTAGAGGCCAGCATCAAAACTTCTTCATCCTGAATATAAAGCGAGGGCAGTACGTTTCGTCCGAAGAAAAATACAAGGGCACAAATAGACATGAAAAAAGCCCCTAGAATAATGGCGGCAGTGGCCGCTAATTTTATTCCCTCAATATCCCCTGCGCCCTTAGCCTGAGAAATGCGAATGGTTGCAGAGGCTGAAATTCCGGTTGCCACCAAAAACGAAATACTCGCAAGGTGAATGGAAACATTGTGCGCCGCAACCGCCTCTGTGCTAATCCAACCTACCATAATTAGCGCGCCTGAAAATGCGCCAATTTCAAAGAAATATTGCAGGCCCGAAGGAATGCCGATTTTAATAATTTTCAGGGCTGTAATTTTATCCCAACGAAAAATGCGGTTCAAATTAACCAAGGTGCGGAATTGCTTCATTTTCATTGTCCAAAAAACAATAATTAGCATTCCCAAAACCCTGCTAATCAATGTTCCATAGCCCGCTCCCTGGAGTTTTAATTCTGGAAATCCGAGGTTTCCGTAAATAAAAACCCAATTGAAAAAGAGGTTAAAAAGCACCATCAAGGCCATAACCAACATACCGGGAACAACCACACCAAAGCCCTCCTGAAACTGCTTGTAATGAAGAAACAGCGTTCCCGGCAAAATACTAATCGACAATACCGTTAAATAATCTTGTGCAAGAACCTGAATTTCATATGGTTGATTCAAATAGGGAATAAGAAACACACTCAAATAGGAAATAAAACTAAAGAGCAAACCCGCTACAAAATTTATTTGAAGACCAGTACTAAAATAATTTTTTGTTCTTTCTGTTTTTCCCCCTCCAAAGGCCTCGCCTACAAGGGGTGTAATGGCCATGGTTAAACCAATACAAAAAATATAAACCAAAAAGAAAATACTATTGCCTAATCCCGCAGCCGCTAAATAGGCTTTGCCCAATCTTCCAACCATTGCATTGTCAACGATTAAAATAGCCACCGTTCCTAATTGACCAGCAATGACCGGAAGTGCGATTTGAATGGTTTCGCGAAGGTGTCTTTTAAATTCAGCTGAAATCATTCTTCTTTTTTATATCGCTTTCTAGATGCTAATCTTTGTTTTTCTCTTTCTATAACCAATTCTGTGATTTGCCCCGCCCTTTCCTCCATGGAATTTGCCTCTAGGGCCGTCCAAAACAATTTTTCATTTACATCAAGCCGATACATAATCGCCCCAAGTTTCTCAAAATCGTTGTTCAATAATTCCAAAATAGCCTTGAAAAGGGCTTCTTTGAGACTTTCTTCCTGATTTTCTCCCTTAAAAGATTCAGAAAGGCCCCAATTTAGGCTCAAACCCTGTAGCCATTCATTTTCGGATTTGCCTGACATTCAACGCAATTTAGTTAGCAAAAGTAGGGATGGGCTTTGGGGAGAACCAAATTTGAAGTATATTTGCACGGTTTTTAAGGTCTATACTGAATGGGGAGAGGGTTCTCCCTTTTTTATTGATAGTTCATGTTGCCAGAAAAGGTAGAAAGCAAAATTCGAGAGATTATTCAAACTACAAACCCCGCGGTTTTTGTGGTCGATCTAGCTTTGCACCAAAGCAAGCGTAGTCTTCTTTCAATAATACTCGAAACAGAAGAAGGAATTACTATGCCCGAATGCGCTAAGATCAGTCGGGCAATCAGCAAATATTTAGATGAGGAGTCGCCTTTAGATTTTGCTTTTAATCTTGAGGTGAGCTCTCCCGGCTTAGGAAAACCCATTCTTGTTCCGCGTCAATATATTCGACACCTCGGAAAAAAATTGCGGGTTAAGTTTTCTACCGGCGACAAGGCCGAAGGTTTTCTGCAGGGATTTGATGAACAGGGAATCAAGCTAAAAACACTCCCCGTCAAAAAAGAAAAAAAGCAAGTCACAGAAGAGGAAATTTTTATTCCATTTACTGATATTAAAGAAGCCATCGTGTTGGTATCATTCAATTAGAATTATGGCAAGAAAAAAAGTAGAAGACCATAAGGTAGATTTAGTAGAGAGCTTCTCTGAATTCTCCCGTTTCAAAAACATGGACCGCGCCACGCTCATGAGCGTGCTCGAAGATGTTTTTCGCACAATGATTCGCAAGCGTTACGGTACTGATGAAAATTTTGAAGTAATCGTAAACGTAGACAAGGGCGATATTCAAGCCTTTCGCGAACGAAGCATTGTTGAAGACGGAGAAGTTGAAGATGAGGCAACCCAAATATCTTTATCAGAGGCACAAGCCATCGACGACGATTATGAAGTTGGGGAAGCCTATGCAGAAGAAATTAATTTTTTGACATTTGGCCGAAAAATGGTTCAAACGGCCAAACAAACCCTCACCCAGAAAGTAAGGGATCTCGAAAAGAATGTTGTATTCGAGCAATACAAAGAAATGATTGGCGAGATTATCGTTGGGGAAGTTTATCAGGTTTGGCGAAATGAAATCATGGTGATTCATGATGGCAACGAATTGATTTTGCCAAAAGACCATCAAATTCCCAAAGATCGTTTTCGCAAAGGAGACACCCTGCGCGCGGTGGTTTTAGAGGCAGAAATGAAAAATGGAAATCCTGCGATTATCATTTCTCGTTCGTCTCCATTGTTTCTTGAAAAACTTTTTGAACAAGAGGTGCCCGAAATATATGACGGCCTAATTACCATTAAGGGAATTGTGCGCGAGCCCGGCGAGCGCGCTAAAGTAGCGGTAGAAAGCTATGATGATAGAATCGATCCCGTTGGTGCCTGCGTAGGCATGAAAGGTTCTCGTATTCACGGAATTGTTCGGGAATTGAGAAACGAAAACATTGACGTTATTAACTACACAAATAACGATCAATTGTTTATTCAGCGTTCTTTAAGTCCAGCTAAAATTAGTTCGATTAAGTTAGCCGAGGACGCTAAAAAAGCCCTCGTTTACCTTAAACCCGATCAGGTTTCTCTTGCTATTGGCAAGGGCGGCTTAAATATTAAATTAGCTTCCAAATTATCTGGTTATGAGATTGAGGTGTTCCGAGAAATCGACCCAGATGAGGAAGATGTTGATTTGGATGAATTCTCAGACGAAATTGAGGATTGGGTAATTGAGGCGTTTAAATCTATCGGACTTGATACGGCCAAGGTAATATTGGAACTTGGTCCTGAAGAATTGGCAAGGAGAACGGATTTAGATACAGAAACGATTGAGGCGGTTCTATCTGTATTGCGAGCAGAATTTGAAGATTAATTTTTTTTACAAAACGTAGTTTCTGAATGTCAGAAGACAAAAAGGCGGTTCAAAGACTTTTTAAAGTCGCTAAAGAGCTTAATGTAGGCACCTCTACGCTGGTAGATTTCCTGCGCGAAAAAGGTATTACCGTAAAGGATGCACCAACAGAAAAGCTTTCGGGCGAAATGTATGATTTGCTCATAAAAGAATTTGCCAGCGAAAAAACGTTAAAAGAAAAAGCAGAGCAGGTTAAAGAAAAGAAAAGAGAGGCTGCCGGCGTTGGAGAGGAATCCCATCCCGAAGAAGAGCCGATTCTTTCTGCGGCTCAATTGCGTGTAGAAATTCTTGAAAAACCTGTAGAGGAAGAAAAGAAGGTTGATACAAATCCAAAGCTCAAGGTTCTTGGGAAAATAGACCTTTCTACAATTGGAAAGGGACAAAAGAAAACTGAAGAAAAACCGGCAGAAAAACCAAAGCCACCAACGGTTCAGGTCGAAAAAGTAATTGAAAAAGCCGCGGTTGAGGCCCCCGAAGTAAAGCCTGAGCCTAAGCCGAAATTAGAAGAGTCGGGCACGAAAGAAGTTAAGGTAAAAAGTAAAAAACCCGAGCAGGTTGAGGTGCCGGAAGTTCATGCAGAAAAAGTTGCATCAACCACTCCTGAAAATGAAATCATTCGCCATTCTGCTCCCCGACTTTCGGGATTGAAGGTATTAGGCAAAATTGTTTTGCCTACAGCAAAAACTTCAAGCCCAAAAGAAAGTAGCGAAGATGCAGCAAAGCGGAAACGCAAGCGCCGCAGAAAACCCGGAGGTGCAGCACCAAAACCTGGGGGAGATGCGGCAAATGCGCCGAAAAAGGAACAAAGAAAAAGCGGGCCTCCGCCCAAAGACGATCGCAAGAAAAAAGAAGAAATTACCGATAAAGAAATTCAAGATAAGATTAAAACAACGCTGGCTGAGTTGCAGAAAAAAGCAGACCGATCTCGGCAGCGTTTAAGGAGAGAAAAAAGAGACCAGGGAGCCGCTCGCCGGCAAGAGGCAGAAATTCAACGCCAGGAAGACTCAAGAATAATCGAGGTTACTGAATTTATTTCGGCCAATGAATTGGCAAACCAACTCAACGTTCCCATAACTGAAATTATAAGCAAATGCCTGAGCATCGGTTTATTTATTTCCATTAATCAACGGCTCGAGGCAGACGTTATTTCCCTGCTTGCTGAAGAATATGGATATGCCGTTCGTTTCATTGATGTAAAAGATACCGAACTGACATATGAAGAAGATGATTCAGAGCCCGATGAAGATGAGCGGCCGCCGATCATTACGGTCATGGGTCACGTTGACCACGGTAAAACATCGCTGCTCGATTTTGTAAGAAAAGCAAATGTTATTGCCGGAGAAGCCGGTGGAATTACTCAGCACATTGGTGCATATGAGGTGAGGCTGGCAGACGGCAGGAACATAACCTTCCTAGACACACCGGGCCACGAAGCCTTTACCGCAATGCGTGCGCGGGGCGCAAAAGTTACTGACGTGGCCATCATCGTGATTGCTGCCGATGATAGTGTAATGCCCCAAACACGAGAGGCTATTAATCACGCGCAGGCAGCCGGGGTAAAAATGGTTTTTGCCATTAATAAAATCGACAAGGCTGGCGCAACCCCCGAAAAAATAAAGGAACAGCTTTCTGCTATGAATATTCTGGTAGAAGATTGGGGTGGTAGTTTTCAGTGTCAGGAAATATCGGCAAAAAGTGGTATTGGCGTTACTGAATTATTAGACAAAGTTTTACTCGAGGCAGAAATTCTCGGACTCAAGGCCAACGCTAAAAAGGTTGCAAGGGGTACGGTAATCGAAGCAAAATTAGATAAGGGACGCGGCATCACCGCTACCCTACTCGTTCAAAATGGAACCCTTAATATTGGCGATACTTTAGTGGCTGGGGTTCATTATGGAAAAATTAAGGCGCTGATGGACGAACGTGGAAAGAGAATTGAATTCGCTGGTCCCTCAACGCCAGTTCAGGTATTAGGGCTTTCGGATTTCCCTCAAGCGGGCGACAAATTTTTGGTGTATGCTACCGAAAAAGAAGCCAAAGAAATCGCGACTCGCAGAAGTGAGTTGTTTCGTCAACAGGCCCTTAGACAACATAAAAGAATTTCGCTTGACGAAATTGCAAGAAGAAAAGCAAAAGGTGAGTTCAAAGAACTTAACCTTATTGTTAAGGGCGACGTGGATGGATCGGTTGAAGCACTTTCAGATTCATTATTAAAACTTTCAACCGATGAGGTTTCTGTTAATATTGTAATGAAGGCTGTGGGTCAAATTACCGAATCCGATGTGTTGCTTGCCACGGCCTCAGACGCAGTAATGGTAGGATTCCAAGTACGGCCAAGTACGGGCGCGCGTAAACTGGCAGAAACCGAAGGTGTCGACATTCGTTTATATTCTATTATTTACGATGCAATTAACGATGTAAAAGATGCACTAGCCGGTCTGCTCTCTCCTGAAATTAAGGAAGAATATATGGGCTCTGCGCAAGTGCGCGAGGTGTTTAAGGTCTCTAAAGTCGGAACCATTGCAGGTTGTATGATTACCGATGGAAAAATGTTCCGCAATGACCCGATTCGTTTAATAAGAGATGGTATTGTCATTTACCAAGGCAAACTACATTCCTTGAAACGATTCAAAGATGATGTGAAAGAGGTAAAAGAAGGATTCGAGTGTGGAATCGGAATTGATAATTATCAAGACCTACAAACAGGCGATATTATCGAGTCGTATAAGCAAAGCGAAGTGGCGCGAACCCTCTGATTGTAACGCTTGTCGCTCGCTGCCTTTCAAAATTTATTTGGAGAAAAGCCCCCAATTATTGGGGCGGTTCATTTGGCTGCACTGCCTGGCGCTCCTGGTTTTTGTGGCAACATAAAAGTGGTTGTAAATCGAGCCGTAGACGAGTGCAACATTTGTTTCAATGAAGGATTACAGGGTGTTATTGTAGAAAATTTTAATGATGCTCCCTTTTTTCCATCGGTGGTTCCTGCAGAAACAATTGCCGCAATGGCCAGAATTTGTGGCGAACTTAAAAACAAGTTTCAAATTCCCATCGGTATAAATGTTTTAAGAAACGATGGAATTGCAGCCGTCGCCGTTGCAAGTGCCTGCGAAGCCGATTTTGTAAGAATAAATATTCTTTCAGGCGCAATGCTTACTGACCAAGGAATCATACAAAGCGATGCTGCCGCCATTTTGAGGTATAAGAAAAATCTAAACTGGGGCGGAATGCTCTTTGCTGACATTAGAGTAAAACACGCTGTGGCAATACAAGAAATGCCGCTTGCAGATGAAGTTTCTGATTTAGAAAAACGGTCTTGCGCCGACGCCATCATCGTAACCGGAAACGGAACTGGAAAATCGGCGGATTTGAGTTTTGTAAAGGAGGTAAAACAATTGGCAAATAAACCCTTGTTGATTGGCAGCGGAATTAACTCAGAAAATCTCCAACATTATATTTCACTCGCAAATGGATTTATTGTCGGTTCTTGTTTTAAAAAAGACGGAAAAGCCGAAAACGAGCTCGACCCAGCATCCATAAAAAAATTCATGCGCGTTTATTTCGGCTTGATTTGAGTCGTAAACTGTTTTTTCAAAAACGCCTCGATGTTATCCGCATATTTTTTTTGGCCCAAGGCTGAAGGGTGAGCATCATCGGGTTGTTGATCCATTCCTGGCGCTCGCAAAGAACCTGAAACGTCTGCTACCATAATTTCATTTTCATTTAATCTTTGAATCATTTTTTTAGACTCGTTTGACGAGTCTAATACAGCAACGTAAAAGGGAATCTTTTTGCCCCGACAAAGGGAATCCATTTTTGAAATAAGCTGAAACGTTATCTCAAAAAGCGGAAGCTTTTCTTCTTGCTTTTTTAGCCACATAAACTCAATGGCGTTTATAGTTGCAGAAAAGGGGCTTCCTGCCCATGGAAAATACTCCAGCCTCTCCATTTCGATATTCCCAAGCTGGCTTCGCATTACGGGAATGTTTAAATTTTCGGTTACACGTACCCTTGCTAACGCCCTTTTCCATAATTGCGTTCCGGCATTTCGTTGATTATGAAAACTTGCATATGACAACAAGAGTGCTGCTGGCGCAGGCCTATCTTTCATCAATTGCTCCAATTGTAATTGCATTTGCAGCGTTCCATAGCCCGGAACCGCATAGTTTTCAATCCGCCATTGTGGAAGCCGTGCTGAAAGTTGTGCGGGAAAAGAGCTGCTATCCATAACTCCCCATCCATAAGCAAAAGAGCAGCCCAATACCCAAAGTGATGGCAGGGTGTCGTTTTTAAATTCGCTTCCTGTTTTTCGAAATCCGCTTTGAGAATGGGAGGCAGAAAACCAATAAACCCCATTTCGTTCCATTTCAACATAATCTTGTTTTGGGTTTATTTTATATCCCAACACTGGATCTGGCACAAACAGCCGAATTTGGTTTTTAGGCACTGCTGTTTTTTCGTTTGGATTCCAAGGGGAAAAGCCCGCTAAACGAAATGTCGCTTCTGTTATGAATACCAAAACAAAAAAGGTAAGAATAATAACAAAAAAAACACCGCGGCGAAAACGAGGAATCCGCTTCATTTTTTGTTTTCGTCTTCTTTTCCGCTTGTGGCTTTTCTAATCTTAATTTCAAAATTATCCAGGTCCCAGCCCACTCGAATTTCGACTACTTTCACTTCATTAAAAACGCCTTCGGGCAGCGTACGAGGAAACAATTTACCGGGCGACCACACGCCATTGTTGTCTTCGTCTTTGATTAACCTAAAAGTATATTTTCCTCCTGCAATTCTTAAAAAAGTAAATTCTTTTGAGCTGCTTGTTTGTACCACATTCTTTTTTGCATCCATTAACTGCACAATCCATTTGCCCGGATCAATAGAGTCGTTTACAAAACCATAAATACTTCCAACCTGACTTAGGTTGGGGCCTGCAACAGAAAAAACTTTTGTTGAGTCTAATTGACTACCATCGCGAAAAGGCACACCTGCTAAAAATCCAATTGAATACGGGGGGCCCGTAGAAACCTCTTCCGGAAAAACAGATAATGTAAGTCCCTCAACCGAAAAATGAAAGGGAACCTCTTTTCCAAGGGAATCCTTAAAATACAAAAGAGAGTCCGGGAAAAATTTTCTAAGTGGCAAATAGGTGTTGAAAACAAATGCGTTATCTGCGGTTTGGTAGGTCGGTTTCGAAAAAAAACCCGTTTTCTGTTTTTTTGTCATTAGCTCTGGCGAAATACGGATCAGGGTATCCATTGTATTGCCCAAACTATCAGATATCGCCTTCAGCTCTAAATTAAAATAGTCGGTTTGTGAATAGCCTGAATAAACGAGAATATTTTCCTGTGCGTCAACTACATAGGAAACATCAAAAATTTCTTTCTGATTCAACCCGTTTGTGTCACTTGTAAATAGTCTCAAAGAATCCAGAAGGGAATGAAAACGTATCTTCTCCTTAAATGAAATTAGCAGACAACGCTCTGTTACCCATTTCGCCGACCTTAAATAGGGCGCCTGCTCATCGGGTTGAAAAAAATGTAAGAGAATTGGCTCTGTAAAACTCGAATCTAAATTTATAATTGGGGTTTCGGGAAGGGCTAAGGGGTCATTCAGATTATTAATAGTAAAGCTTCGGTCTGCGTCATCAACCCCTACCAACCTATATTTTCCGGCCTTCAAAAATGAAAACGAAAAATTCCCTTCCTTGTCGGCTTCAGAGGCATAAAGCGGAAGTT
>JAYSVQ010000542.1:0-3128 GCA_043718485.1 Bacteroidota bacterium | reverse complement strand
CAATATTGCCAAATGGCAAACCCAAAGCTGCGTACCGAATATTTTCCAAAGAAAAGCGATATACAGGTTAAACAAGGGTGGATGCAAAGCATCCATTTCGGTTGGTGTTTTTAGGGAGGAAAATCCGCTTTCCAAATACCAGAGTGATATTCGGCTATGGAGAATGCTATCCCAAAAAACGGGGAAATTCCAGGAAAAAATATTGAGCAAAACGGTTAGCCCTGCAAATGCAAGAAAATATTTCTTTTCCTTATTTTCGAACGATAAAAAATTCATTCAAAAACTTAAAGCTTCATTGATTTAAATTTTCCTTCGGGAATGTTTCGAATAATGGCCATTATCCATCGCCACATCCAAAGACTAAAAAGCACATTTCTTTTTTTGTGCCAGGCATTCCAAATATCTAAGGCAATTTTTTCGGGCTGTGCGGTGAGTTTTGGATTCAGCGGTAGGCCTTCGGTCATTTTTGTTTTTACGAATCCCGGTTTTACGGTAAGGACATGCACGCCCGAAAAAAACAAACGATTTCGTAAGCCAGATAAATAGGCTGTAAATCCAGCTTTTGCACTTCCATAAAAATAATTGCTCGCTCTGCCCCTTTCACCTGCAACTGAGGAAACGCCGATAATTCCACCTGCTTTTCTACGCTCCATATCCCGTGCCGCTTCTTCTAACATTGAAACGCAACCTGCATAATTCGTTTGCACAATTTTCATCATTTGGGCACGGTCATTTTCCGCATTTTTTTGTTCTCCTAAATACCCGGTTACACAAATTACCAAATCAGGTGCAGGCTGAATCGAGGCATATACCTGTTGATGTGAATCAAAATTTAGGGCGTCCCATTCTAAAATTTCTACTTTTCCTTTGTGCCGAATTTCGTAATCCTTTGCATCCTTTTTCAAACTTTCCGAATCACGTCCGGCCAGAATTAAATCGTAGCCTTTTGAAGCAAAAATATGGCAAAGCGCTTTGGCAATGTCTGAACCCGCAGAAAGAATGAGAATTTTGGACATGAACTTTATTTAAAGTAAAAAGCTAAAATTAAGGTGCGAAATTGGAAATTAGAAAGGAAATGAAGTGTGAGCCCTCTTTTACTACACAAGAAAATAAGGTATGACATGAATTTGCACTCAAAAATGGAAATAAAACATTTGAATGAAATAAATTCAAAATGGCAATCTCAGGGACTGTTTTGTTGAAAGCCAGCATTTTATCCTTTTTCATTACTTAACAGCCCATTGGGGCTCCATTTGGCTATTTACCGGTTGAAAGGCCAAGGCTAAAAAATGGATTTTTTAAAGAATTTAAGGCCTTTTATGCCATGTTTTGTGTAGTTTTGATTGATTCTAAATAAGAATGAATATTCTAAAGGAAAAAGTAATACAGGCACTTTCAACGGTAATTGACCCAGATCTTAAAAAAGATTTGGTTTCGCTGAACATGATTCGCGACTTGGAGGTCAATGAAAAAGAGATTGCTTTTTCAGTCGTGCTAACTACGCCTGCCTGCCCAATGAAGGAAAAAATCAGGAAGGACTGCGACGATGCTGTAAGGGCAATTTCTCCCAAAGAAACGTTAATAAAAATTAACATGACTTCAGAGGTTTCTTCAGCTATCGTGAATCAGGAATTACCGAATGTAAAAAATATTATTGCGGTAGCTTCAGGAAAAGGAGGGGTTGGGAAGTCAACCGTTGCCTCGAACCTGGCAGTTGCACTTTCCATGAGTGGGGCAAAAACTGGCTTAGTCGATGCAGATATTTATGGCCCAAGTGTTCCCATTATGTTTGGTTTACAAGGAGAGCGACCGTTTGTAACCCAAAAAAATGGCAAAGATCTTTTGGTTCCCTTTATTGAATATGGCGTAAAACTAAATTCAATTGGTTTTCTTACTGATCCTGAACAAGCAGTGGTTTGGCGAGGCCCTATGGCATCACGCGCAGTTCAACAATTGGTATTTGATACCGATTGGGAAGAATTGGATTATCTCGTCATCGATTTACCTCCCGGAACGGGCGATATTCATTTGACCATCGTGCAGCGGCTACCTGTAACGGGTGTTGTTTTGGTTACGACTCCGCAAGAAGTTGCATTATCAGATGCCAGAAAAGGTGCAGGCATGTTTCGAATGCCTCAAGTGAATGTTCCCATTTTAGGCGTGGTAGAAAACATGTCTTGGTTTAGTCCGCCAGAATTGCCTGAGAATAAATATTTTTTGTTTGGAAAAGAAGGCGGAAAAAAATTAGCAAAGGAATTGGGCGTTCCATTATTGGGTGAAATTCCCATCATTGAAAAAATTCGTTTTCAAGGTGATGAAGGCAAGCCTGCAGTAATTGAGGCTGAAACGCCACAAGGAAAGGCCTTCATTGCCATGGCTCAAAATATTGCCCAGCAAATTGCCATTCGAAATTCTATGAATCCTCCGACCCAAAAGGTCGAAATACAATTTACCTGATATGAATGAAATACATAAACGAATTGAAACCGCCTTGGAATCTATCAGGCCTTACCTGCAATCGGATGGCGGAGATGTCAAATTTCTCAGATTGCGCGATGATTTAACCGTTGAGGTAAAACTCTTTGGCTCATGTGAATCTTGCTCCATGAGCAATATGACAATGAAAGCGGGAATAGAAGAAGCGATTCGAAAAGTTTTTCCGGAGATTAAAAAAGTTGAAGCCGTTCAGAATTAAGCTTTACTGCAATAGGAACAGAATTCTCTTTTTAGTTCTGTTTTTCTTGTTTTCATTTTGCGCGCAAGCGCAGGAAAAAATTAAAATTGCCGCATGCATGAGCGCGGGGGTAAGCCATACCGGCTGGAATTTTATTCCATTTGTTCTGGTTGCTTCTCAATCGGTGTATGCCTATTCTGGCCCACTTTTTTCATTGAACAGGAGTTTGCCCGAAAAATCACTCAAGGGAATTAATGCGGGTATAGGGTATACTTTTTTCTCAAAATTAGCCGCATGGGCTAGCCCTATTTCAATAGATTATATGCTGAGTGTATTTGAGGCACAACCTAAAAGAGACTACATTCAAGAATTCAATATTGTATTAGGAATCAGAAGAAAGTTGTTTTCAACTTGTTTTGCCTCTTTTCATATTGGAAAGGGAATGTTCGTAGAG
>JAYSVQ010000541.1:0-3130 GCA_043718485.1 Bacteroidota bacterium | reverse complement strand
GTGAGTTGAAATCACCTCTCCTGTTCGAGAGAGGGAACCGTAATCCAAACAAAAAATAAGGTCTGCATTTTGGATGAGCCCAGGAATGGCCGGGGAATTCGCAACCGTACAATTATGAGCACCCGGCAACCAGCTCAAGTAATCGTCAACCGGGTCTGGAATGATAATTTCTGATTCAAGGCCATTCAAACGAAGAATTTGCTGTAAAGCCAAGCTTGAACCCATCGCATCCCCATCAGGTCTGGAATGGGTTGTAATGAGAATTTTAGGCTTTTCAAGGAGCAGATTTCTTAATTTTTGGGTATCTGCAGCTGGAAAAGGTAGGAAATAGGCGCTCATGGCCGACAAAAGTACAAAGTGAATGTAGAACATTCAGGTAAAATGACCACGGTAGTTTAGGCTTTGGATTTGAAAGAAGTGGGGCTATTTTTGCGACCCAAAAAAATAGTAATGAGCGGAAAAATTTCTTTTACCATAATTAAGCCCGATGCCGTTAAAAACGGCCATTCCGGCAAAATAATTGATAAAATCATTGAATCAGGCTTTAAAGTGAAAGCCATGAAAATGATTTGGCTTGACGAGAAGTCGGCAGGTGGTTTTTATGAAATTCATAGAGAAAGGCCATTTTTCAAAGATTTAATTTCTTTTATGACCAGCGGGCCTTGTGTACCAATGATAATGGAAAAGGAAAACGCCGTAGAGGATTTTAGGGTTTTAATTGGAGCAACAGACCCTTCAAAAGCTGCGCCCGGTACCATTCGCAACCTTTTTGCCAAGTCAATTGATGCAAATGCGATTCACGGTTCAGATTCTGATGAAAACGCGCTTAGAGAGGCTTCCTATTTCTTTGCGCAACTCGAAATTTTCTAAAAATCTTCTTTTCGTCCTCTTTATCAACCACTTACAAAAGTGGGCGGTAAAATAAAAAGGGTACCCTAAAAAAGCCTCCGAAAACGGAGGCTTTTTTATTAAGGTATTGAAATCAAAAATTCAAATTTTCGCAAAACCAGCCTTTGCCTAAGGGTGGCGGCTCAAATTGGGTTGTTGAAAGGCGATTAAACCTTTCCTAATTGCCATTTTTAAGAAAAAGAAGCCTAAAAAGAATTCAATTAGGGTTTTGATGCTTTTTGCGGCATTTGAAAATGAAAAACCGCAAAAACTTCTCTTTATAAAAAAAGAACGATTTCGGACAAATTTAAGGTTTGCAAGGCAAAATGAATTTTAAAAATCTTGCCTGAACTTAGAATCTCAATTACTTTTTATTAATTTAAGCCTCTTAAAACCACTCATTATGCCAGCTTCAAATGATAAGTTATTTCAACTGATCCACTCTCTCACGCGAAATGAGAAGCGGAATTTTGTAATGTTCACCCAATTACTTCAAGGAGAAAAGGAATACCTCAAACTTTTTGAAGCCATAAAAGACCAAAAAGTGTATGACGAAAAAGCCCTTCGTGAAACGCTGAAAGGGGCAAAAATGCTTACCCAATTGTCGGTGGCAAAAAATTATTTGTATAGCCTGATCACAAGAGCCCTTCAAATTTTTACCCCAGTTGAAAAATTCAAATTCAGCAGCAGAGTCACCCAATGCGAAATACTAATCGAAAAGGGTTTATTCTCACACGCTGAACTATTAATAAGAAAATTATTACAGGAAGCTGAAAAAAGAGAAGCATTTGAAGAGTGTTTAAAGCTTTTAAAAACTTCCCGATTGCTCATTCACAAAATGAGAAAAACAGGAGATTATGAATCCTTTTTAAAACAAATTCTCCAAAGAGAGAAAGACATTTTTCAACAGCAAGTCAATTTAAATGAATACCAAAATTTACACGACCAGGTTTTAATTATTTTATCAAAAAACCTTCATGCCCGAGATTCAGGAGACTTGAAAATGTTTTCCTCTATTTTAGGAGATCCTTTAATTAAAAGTAAAAACAATGCCTATTCCAAAAAAGCATTATTCCTCAGGCATTTGTGTTTAAAAAATATTTGGAAGTATGTCAACGCACACGAAAAAGCTTATAAAGAAATTGAATTTTTAATTGAATTGTTGGAAGGAAATTCTTTTTTATCAGAGGAATTTCCGAAGCAATATCCCCTCGAAATTGGAAATGGAGCAAGTATGCTTTATTTAATGGGGAAATATTCAGAAGCAAATCTGTGGTTGGAAAAGTTAAAAGCGCATATTCAAATAGATGCCGAGGAAAGCCCTTCCTGGTTTGAAATTTATGCGCCTTTGAGGCTTATTATTGCTCAGGGCATTGGAAATAAGGAGGATGGATTAGCTGCAATTAAGGAGGTTGAAAAAGGTATTTCTTTATATGGTTCTAATATTTCACCTGAGAAACACTTAATCCTCTGTTTTATTTTAAGTCAATATTATATTCGCGAAAATCAACCAAACGCTGGGTTGCCATGGGTACTTGAAATTTTAAATCAACCTGCGAATGAAATGCGAAAAGACTTGCAATGTTATTCACGCATTTTGCATTTATCAATTTTTCTTCAAAAAGATGCGATTGATTCTATTCAATATTATTTAAAGTCATACACTCGTTTTATTTACAAAAGAAGGGGGCTGCACGAAGTTGAAATGGAAGCCCTCCATTTTTTTAAAGCGAGATGTAAATGTCATACCAAGCAAGAAATTGAAAAATTAGCCAGAAAAACCCTTTCAGATTTAAAACCAATATTGACAGACCCTTTTGAAAATGCGGCGCTTAACAATTTTGATTTTGTACTCTTTTTAGAGTCCTTACTGGCTAATAAATCAATGGCAGAACTTAATTCAGAAAGACGTGATGGAAAAATGAAAAAGATTTTAATCTTTTAGTCATTCCAAATCACAAGAATTACTTCGCCGCCGCCTCTCGTAACTCTATAGGTGTCATTACCTAATGGTTCAATGGTTAGTGAACCTTGATTGTATTCCAATTCAAGGTCAGAAAGTGACACCTTCCATACAATGGCAGCTTCAGTCAGAATGCCTGTAACTGCCTCTTGACTCAGGGCTTCAACCTGAAAACTGTAATTTTTAACCGACGGGGCTAAAACAACCGTCGAGGCGCTCATGCTTACAAAAAGAGATAGCAAGGCTAATGAGCTAAATGCAATTTTTTTCATGAATTTT
>JAYSVQ010000055.1:0-26249 GCA_043718485.1 Bacteroidota bacterium | reverse complement strand
TTTCAAAGAAAAACGGATTCAAATATCCATTTTTATGTCTCCATTAAATGTGCATGTAAACCGTAACCCCATTAGCGGAAAGGTGGTTTATCAAAAATATTTTCCGGGGAAATATCTCATGGCATTTCATCCGAAATCATCAACGGAAAATGAAATGAATTACGTTGTAATTGGTACCGAAAAAGAAGAAATCGGGTTCAAACAAATTGCAGGATTTCTTGCTCGCCGTGTGATTGGATACGTTAAAGCAGGTGACCCTGTAGTTCAAGGGCAAGAAATGGGCTTTATTCGCTTTGGTTCAAGAATCGACCTTTTTCTGCCTCTGGGCACAAAAGTAGAAGCGAGCCTTGGAGAAATCGTAAGGGGCGGAGAAACTAAAATTGCTAGCCTTTCCTGATTACTGGATTGTACCGTCGGCTGCGATTTTCGAAGAAATCTTTTGATTGGTTACAGTCGAACCCGGCTTCATTGAATTAAACTCGCATAGAATTCCGAAATCGGCGTTGATGGTCGAACTCGCATTGTAATTGCCAATGCTTTCACCTGCCGGACCCATAACGGTACTTTCTGCGGAAAGCTGAAAGGCACCTAAAATTTTGCCTGTATTTTTATCATAAGTAATGACTCTCAATGAGCGATCAAGTCCGTTAGGTCCTGAATTATCTGTGTAAAAAAGCAAGGCGAGCACATTTTCACTTACCTTAAATTTTCCAACCGCCCATGCTTTACCGCTGGCTTGATTAAAAAAGCCCTTTACGGTAAGGTATTGTGCAGGAATAGCTTTATAGTTTCCTTCTGATCCACTTTTTGCTTTAGTGAAATCCGCGGATGAGCTATAAGGTAATGTCACCTCTTTAAAAAGTGTTGAGAATTCCGAAAAACTCAAGGCCTGAGCCGAAACATTTTGGGGTGTTAAGACAAAAACCGAAACAAAAAGGGCAAAAATTGAGATTATTGTTTTCATAGAATATTGCGAAAGTTAAGTTTTTCTGAAATAAAATCCCGGACTTTTCCGGTTGAAACCCTAAACTGCTCCATATTGTCCCTATCTCGCACAGTTACTGTATTATCGGTCAAACTTTGGTGGTCAACGGTTATACAGAAGGGGGTTCCGATGGCATCTTGGCGTCTATAGCGGCGACCAATGGCGTCTTTGCCACTCTCATATTGGGTAGGGAAGTCGTATTTTAAATCATCAAATACTTTTAGAGCATACTCCGGCAAACCCTCTTTTTCAACCAAAGGAAAGACCGCCACCTTAACCGGTGCGAGGGCGGGATGCAAACGGAGAACAGTCCGGATTTCTCCATTTACCTCTTCTTCAAGGTAAGCATTGCATAATTGCGCTAAAAAAGTCCGGTCTAATCCTACTGAGGTCTCTACCACATAAGGCACGTAACTTTCATTGATTTCAGGATCAAAATATTGCAATTTTTTGCCGGAATGTTTCTCGTGCTGTTTTAAATCAAAGTCGGTACGCGAATGTATTCCTTCCATCTCTTTAAATCCAAAAGGATATTGGAACTGAATATCAACGGCTGCATTTGCATAATGCGCCAATTTTTCATGGTCATGAAACTGAAGTCGGGATGCTGCCAGGCCCATTTTCAGGTGCCAATTTTTTCGCTTTTCTTTCCATTCTTCATACCATTTCAATTCGGTTCCTGGTCGCACAAAAAACTGCATTTCCATTTGCTCAAATTCCCGCATTCTAAAAATAAATTGACGGGCAACAATTTCATTTCTAAAGGCTTTTCCGATTTGAGCAATTCCAAAAGGAATTTTTTGTCGGGAGGTTTTCTGAACGTTCAAAAAATTAACAAAAATACCCTGGGCTGTTTCCGGTCGCAAATAAATGTCTTTAGCATCGCTGGCGAGGGCACCCATTTCGGTTTTAAACATCAGATTAAATTGCCTCACCTCGCTCCAATTTCGGGAACCTCCTTCGGGGTCTACAATTTCACAATCCACAATAATCTGCCGCAGCTCGATTAAATCATCTTTTTCCAAGGCTTTTACGAAACGATCTCGAACCGCTTGAATCTGGCCTTGATATTCCAACACGCGCGGGTTTGTATTGCGATACATTTTTTCGTCAAAATTATCAGCAAAACGTTTCGCAGCCTTTTCAACTTCTTTATCAATTTTTCCGTTTATTTTATCGATAAAATCCTCAATTAAAACGTCAGCCCGATAGCGTTTTTTAGAATCTTTATTATCGATTAAGGGATCATTAAAAGCCTCAACATGCCCGGATGCCTTCCAAACAGTAGGATGCATTAAGATAGCCGAATCTAACCCAACAATATTTTCATGCATTTGAACCATTGAGCGCCACCATGCATCCTTAATGTTTCTTTTTAACTCTGCCCCATTATGGCCATAATCATACACTGCGCCCAAACCATCATATATTTCTGATGAAGGGAAAATGAAACCATACTCCTTGGCATGGGAAATGATTTTTGGAAAAATTTCGCCGTAATTCATGGGGGCAAAAATACGTCAGCGACTTTATTCCTTTGTAAAAAAAGACATGATTTTAGAAAGATTTCTTTTTAACGGAGCAAATACATCTTGCCGTAATCCTGATTAAAGAAATCAGAAATTCCTTCGTCTCTCAATTCCGCTTTTTTCTTCCCGAAACGACAATCTACGCGATAAAGGTACACGCCATTGGCGAGTAAGTCCCCAAATTCATCTTTTCCATCCCAACAATAATCAGAGACATTGTAGCCGATGTTGATTTGACTTTCGGTAAGCATATCCACCACCTTTATCAATTTTCCAGTTATGGTGTAAATGTAAATTTTAAAAACATCGGGCTGTTTGCTTCCTGTAAGCGAATAAACAAAATGGGTGCAAGTAGAAAACGGATTGGGGTAGTTTAACACCTGAGAAAGTGTGCTTTCATTTACAACTTCAAATGATATTTCATAATCATTTTTTCCGCTTGGGTTTTCTTTGCTGTCGTATCCCTGAACGGTGAGTGTATAAATTCCATTGGCTAAGGGGCCGGGGCGAAACAAAAGCTTGGTTTTATTAGAGGAACCAAGAATAGGCACTTTCTCCATGTTTGGATTTCCATCGATAAAAACGCGTGGGAGATTCGATGAAGCCAAACCCTTTCCAAATCGAATGACGAAGGCTGTGTCTGCTAGCCTTAAATAAGGATTCTCGTCTATCAACTGAATTTGAATTTCAGGATTAGGCTGCAATAAATCATTGTTCATGATGTGTTTTCCGTCAAAAGTCACATCAAGAATAGGATTAATTTTATCTGTTTTTAGGTAAAAGGATGCGTTGATAAAATTGTTGTGGTAATATAACTCAGGTTGAATCAAATCAGGATTAACGATACAATAAAGCTTTGAAATTCCCTCCAAGTCCTTATTTTTGGTTGAAAAGTCAAATTGCACCCGAACTGAATCATTAGCCGGAGGCGCAAGAATTCGAATCAAGGTTGTGTCGGTTCTTTTTCTATCACTTCTCTCCATATAATAAGCAAGGTAAAGGCTATCCCTAAAAGAATAATCACTTGAATTATACAGGTTGAATCCAAATGAACCATTCATTCCCTCTGGAATAGAATCAGGGGTAAGCGTTACATTAAAAATAGGATCAACAACGGCATCCGGAACGCCTTCAAAATAAACCTTCCAATGATTCATTTGTGGCGGAGTTCTATAACTTGAATCTATCAATTCAACTTCGAGAATCAAATAAGGGAAACGATCTGCATTAAGCCCCGCAAGATTAAATGCGCCTTGAGTTGAAAGCACAGTAAACAGGGAATCAGATTTTCCATCTGGTCTTACTCCTTTCACTTTCAGCCGTGCCTTGTCTTTTAATTCCTGGTCTAACGAACTCCAGCTCCAATTCACTTCTTTCCATTGATAAGCCGGCCCTATGTGTGGACTCTGCATTTCCCCCTTTTCCTTAAAGGATTGGAAAAGCTGATTAAGAATATACATAGAAGACCCAGTTGTAGAATCAATGGCATTTGGCGCAACAATTTCACGCGCTTGATTGTAATACCCCTTTCTTCCCAAAAAGATAAAAGGAGCTCCATCAGGCAGAGAATCTAATTTGCCTGTTGCGCCAACTTGTTGCAGGGCCTGAAAAATTAAAGGTGACCATTGTGGAATTTTCGCATTTCTTGTATTGACCATGAGAAAATAATCACCCGGTTTTGTAGAATAAATTTGCTGCAAAATCGGGTTAGGATTATCTGGCATTTGGGTCACTAACCAATCCCCTAATTGATAACCGGGAATTTGCAGAAAATAGGGATTAAGCGTGTATTGATCGATGGAAACCATTCCCACGCCTGGCGGCGTATAAGGCTCTGGACGTGAGGCGAACCTACCATTGTCTAACCTATAGTATCCAACAGAGCCATATACAGACTTTGCAAATAATGGAGAAACTGTTTTTCCAAACATCCATAATCTCCTTAAACTATCAATCTCTACCTCGGTCATTGGGTTTGCAAAAAACTGGGGAACTTCTGATTGACTCCACCCTGTTTTACCTTGCTCATAGGTGAAAGAAGCATTTGCCCACTGTGCAGGCAAAACATCTCTTAGCCGCACCCGCCAAAAATAGACCTTGCCGTCTTCCAAGGAAAAAGGCGGTTCCCATTTTGCTAAAAAGGAACTCGAAAATACAGTGGGCGAAACTTGTAATGCAGCAGAATTGAATTCAAAAACAGTATCAATTTCGAATAAATAAGGAATGGACCCACTGTGTTCCTTCAAAAAAGAAGCTGCGCGAAGTTCAACTTTATTGGAATCTACAATCGCAAAAAGCGGTGGAGAAAGAATAGTCGGTAATTGCCCGGGAATGAAAATTTGATACTGCGCTGTATTGTTTGTTTCATTATACTCATCTATTGTTTCAACATAATCTAAAGTGACATCAAACGTGTTTAACCCTGCGATTGGGTTTCCAATCGCATTTTTCAATGCAAATGTTAAAGTGTCTTGACTCAAAAAACCGGGGATCTTAAAGACCGGATGGATGATTTGGCCAGAACTTGGGGTGGTCTGGATAATTTGTACTGATAAAGAATCTTTAACCGCCAAGCCATGATTCTCAATTAGGAATTGAACCGAAAAGGCCGAATCAGACGCAATAAAACTAGTGGGTAAAATTTGCATGCCTGCCTCTTGATTCGCTTCAATATCGGGTTTGAGGGGGTTATACAAACGAACAGAAGGATCGCCTAGTAAATTGAGTTGACGTGCATGGTTAATATCTGCATAGGTTGTTGTATTTGATTGAACATTTTTCATTGCCGCCTTGATGTGACCTCCAATTGACATTACAGAATCTGTATTGTACAAACTTTCCATTAAGGCTTTGCCATATTTGGTCATGGGAACCGGAAGGCCTAAGGTAGAATTTGCGAGATACCCAATTGAACCCCGTCTTTTGGCGGCAATATGGGTTTCCGCTAAAATATAGCTGGTCGTGGTATTACTTATGTCCAAAAAATTTCCCCCATAGCAACCGAGGGCAACCACCATTGGGTATTTTCCCCAATTCAAATAATTCTCAGGTGAACGAAAATCAATTTCCAATACCGTCGAAGAAGAATGCCCGTATAGACAAATAAGATTTAATCCTCTTGAAATATACTTTTCAACTGCATCATCCAGATTGCTTATCGCACCGGTTGCCCGATGTTGAAAATGCCATTCCTTTCCTGCCCATGGAGCTGCCACATAACTTTCAATAAATTGTGTCACGCCCGACCAAATCTGGTCGTTCTCAGCCAAATTTTTTCCTCCCCCCAAAAACAAGCCTTCTTTCATCCAATTTTCCCAGGGCGAATGCTCATATTCATCTACTTTTTCTAAGTAATTTAATCCGTCAGCATTGGTTAGAATACTTATTCTGCCAATAGGAATGACTGGCGCAATTGCCATACTATCATTTTCAAAGTTGCTCACAAAATCATAATCTGATGCCGGCACACCCCATGTACAAACCGCGTTTTTATCGGGTTGGCCGGTTCTAAATTCGTTTCTTACATTGGGCTTGCCCCACAACAAAACAAATTTGGGCTTTAGGACCCACTCATCAATGGCCCATTTACAAAATCGCTTAATGGCAACCGGGGTTTCAGAACCCCAGCCAAATTCATCCCATATTTCCTCAACAAGCACAATTTTAGTCTGCAATCGATTTACCGAATTTGTGTCGCGGTATTCCTTATATGCCTGAGCAGAGGCCAATAAATGACTATTGGTTATGATGATGAGCTCGCCGCCTCCATTTACGTTTGAAATATTATTGAGAAAAATATCTCCGTCTTCAATTACTGGACTTTTCAAACCCATGTTGTTTACGACAAAAATATTTCTGGGAATGCTTGCCCCCGGTACGATCACCTTCACCGTATCATAAGAGGTCGAGCCGATGCTTCTTGTATGCGTAGTTAAATCCCATGCCCAACATTCACCGGAAACAAATGCATTTTGAAATTTAAAGAATGCATCCGTTGGCTTATTCCATCTTGACATCATTACTTGGCGTTCGCCGGCAAGATTAAACTGCCGGTCATATTTAACCTTAGCCCATCGCACTATACAATCCCCTGTTCCCGGGGCAATAGTTCCATTTGGTATAGGTACGTTTGAAAATTCAATGGGGACACTATAAAAATTGGTTCCCATGTTAAATGTTCCCGACAATTGATGGAACCCAATTCCTGTAATCGTTGTGTACACAGAAGGAATCAAAGAAACTCCATTATGAATTGAAACCAAAATATTGTTATAATCGTTTTCAGGTGAAAGTGTATTTACGCTGGTTTCAAATTCTGCAGGACTTGCGTTGGGGTAAGGAAAATAAAGCGGAAAATAAATCGTGTTTGGCGCCATGTTTCTAAAGGGCAATCCTCCATATCCCTCCCCTGGGCCATAGTTAGAGTTTAATTCAAAATCTTGGTTAGCATTGCCGCCTCCGCCTCCATAATGAAAACCCAAACTGTACATTTCCATTATGGCTTCATGTCTAAAAAAAGACTCTGGGGTGAAGCTACTATAGTTGGTCGATTGAAAGCTGCTCATCCTTAACCCAGGAGTTTGCCCTACGGTCAAAAAATAGGCTGCTGTATCCGTAAACAAACTGTAATAAGGATGAGGCATAAGAGAAGGGTCAACCGGATGCTTGCCAAGTATTGACCGGTACATTGTCGAATCTAGTTTTCCATCATTTTTTCTGCCATAAAACTCTAAAAAATCTACCTGCCCCCAAGGGGTAGTTTCAACATGTATATGTTGTTGCTCCCCCCTAAAAAATAATTGATAGTGGCTTGGGTCTGCACCCAGGGTATCCCAATTTACCGGCAAAAGATCAGAAAGATAGACCCGATAAATGCCCTCACTGTTTACACTAAATTTTACATATCGCTGTGAGGGCTGGTACCATTCATTTCCATATTCCTGAATTTGAGCAAATGCGGGCATAGCGATTCCTGCTATCCACATCACGAAGAGAGTCAATAATCGCACGAAGCGAAAACCTTTATCGCATGATATATAACTTGCCGAATCCATTCTTAAAATATTCAGAAATTCCCTCATCACGTTGCTGAAAATCCTCTTCTCCTTTTCTGCAAATCACTCTATATATATAAACCCCGTTTGCCAGCATGTCTCCGAATTCATCTTCACCATTCCAACAATACTCAGTAATGGTATAGCCAACATGGACCTCACCTTCAGACAACAAATCAATCTCTTTTACAAACCTGCCCGTAACCGTGAAAACATGTATTTTAAAAATATCAGGTTTTTCTGAGCCGGTTAAAGAATACACCCAACGGGTACAGGTCGAAAAAGGATTCGGGTAATTCAAAACTTCTGAGACCCGATTTTCATTCACGACCTCAAAAGTTACTTTGTAATACTCTTTTCCGCTCGCGTTTCCCTTTTGGTCATAGCCGGTCACTCTTAATTCATAAAAACCATTTGCTAATTTCCCGGGCCTGAAAATCAAATTCGCCTTGTTGGGGCCCGGAATCTCGCCTTGGCTTGTTTCAATTTTTGGATTCCCTGATAAAAACACTCTATTCAAGGTGCCTGAGAATGGCCCAAAATACAACTCAAATGAAGTATCGGTGACTGCATAGTATTTATTTTCATCATTGACCTCAATTTGAATTTCAGGTTCTGGCGAAACCAAATCTTGGTTTAAAATATGTTTGCCATCAAAAGTTACATCTAAAACAGGATGGGTCTTATCTGGTTTAATGACAAGATACTTTGAATAGTAGTTATTAAAATGATGCAATTCGGCCTGTCCGGGAACAGGATTAACCTCAACGATTAATTTATATCTTCCACTAAAATTTCGGTTGAGAGTTGCAAAATCAAATCGAAAAGGATAGGACTGATTTCCCAATAATACAGGAAACTTCTTAGAGCCTAAACTAAAATAACTTCTATTTTCATTCTCCAATTCATAAGTAACTAAAATACTATCTGAAAAATCAACGGGAGTAATACTTTCAAGCTGCAGTTGAATCCAACCCGATTCGCCATCGTCTAAGGTATCCCCATAAAATGAAAATTCTTCTTTGAAGTCAACCAAAGCTTCGGGAGCTGGATTATAAATAATGTGCCAATGGTTCATTTGAGGTGGCGTTGCATAAGTTGAATCTGAAATTTCTGCAACCAGACGTAAGGTCGGAAACAACTTTGCATCAATATGGGAAAGAGAAAAAGTTCCGCGCGTAACCGGGCCTAATACCAAAGAATCGGTTCCGGATTGAAGGGAGGGCACATAAACCGAAACAAGCGCCCTTTCATTTTGTTGAATATCCAATGAATTCCAATCCCAAAACAATTCTGTCCATTTTACAGCTGGCCCTACGGTTGTAGAAATCACATTACCTGAGGTTTTCGATGCCTTTAAGAAATAAGATAAATCCAACAAATTAATACCAGAAGCTGAGTCAATATAGTTGGGCTCAAAAATTTCTTTTGCCCAGCCCGGATATCCCTTTTTGCCTAATATGATAAAGGATTTTCCATCTTGGAGGGAGTCGATTCGATTGCTGCAACCCACTAGTTTTAATGCATTTCTAAAAGTACTTGTCCATTGACCGCCAAATGGATTTCGGTAGCTTACCATAAGAAAATAATCTCCTGGTCGCATGTTATAAATATGGGTAATAACTGAGCTCTGAGAACCGGGTAAACCTGCAAATGCCCAATCGCCGGTTCCTCCTGTACTAGGCGTACCCAAATACTTGGGCGAAAGGGTGTTTTGATCAATGCTACAATACATTACTCCATTGACAGGCTGACCGGGATCAACACTTCTATTTGAACCCAGCCGGTATTCTCCCCTACCTCCCTGTGGTAAAAAGGCATGCAATTCCTCCTGTACTGAATGGAATTCCCAATTATGGTTGGCTTGGTCTATTCTAACATTTTCTGTTGGATCGATAAAAAATTGAGGCGGTTTAGATTGCGCCCATCCTGTTTTTCCAGGCATATATTTAAATGAGCCATTTGCCCAAACAGGCGGATGGACATTTGCCATTCGCACACGCCAATAGTAAACCAAATTGGGCTGAAAAACGAGGGGTACGTCCCAACCTACTAACCATGAGGTGCCCAAAACTAAGGGGCTAACACGATATGAATTGGAATTAAAAGAATGTACCGTATCGATTTCAAAAATAAAGGAAATGTTTTGTTCTTCTGAAATGGAAATGGCTGAGGCAAGTAGCCTAACACCTGAAGTATCAATCACCGCAAAATCATAAGGATACAAAATACCGGGAACATTTCCCGGAATGAGAACTGAATAGGAATACCGATTGTTCAATTCATTGTATTCATCATAAACGCTATCTGCGTCAACAAACACATCAAAAATATTTAAGCCTGCAGCAGCTTGACCGAAAGAATTGCTTAGCGAAAAATAGAGTGTGTCTTGGCCTGCAATCACCGGAAACTTTTGCAACGGATGATTTACATTGCCTTGTGTGCTCAATTGTCTAATGCTCACCAAAAAAGAATCTTGACCACTTAATCCCAAATTTTTTACTACCAAATTTGCGTGAAAAACAGAGTCTGCTGCTGAAAAATTTTCCGGGGATAGGAAGAAAGAGCCTTCAGAAATTTCTAAATCCGGCTTTTGGGGATGATAAAGTATGACCGAAGGATCTCCTTGGTAATTGAGTTGCTTCGCATGGTTTCGGAAAGAGGGAATCGTACCCCAGTTAATTGTAGAAAGGTAACCCTGTATCGATCGTTTAATCACATTGCCTATGGGTTGCCCCAGCATATCGCCATATAAATGAGGTATCAAGCTGTCGCCAAATTGGCCCAAATTTCCAACTAATCCGGCAGTGGAATTTGCCAGATAGCCTATAGATCCTCGATTTTTTTCTAGGATAAAATTTTCTCCAAAACTTCTGGGGCGCACGGTGAAATTTCCACCATAACAGCCAAAGGCAATCATGAGCGGATAGCGATTCCAATTTTGGTAAAAAAACGCTTCCTTTATATCAATTTCAAAAACATTTGAAGCTGAGTGTCCAAAAAACATTATCAAACCCAATCCGGCAGAAATAACTTCATTATTAGACCGCGTTGAATTGGTTTCAAATCCAGAAAGTGTATTGTGCTGATAATAGGCATTTCCACCCAAGGGTGCGCTTGAGAAGAAATTTTCATACCTCCTCATGTAAGCCTTAATTGCATCCTGCTCAGAATCTGACTCGCCGCCGCCCAGAAACAAGCCGTCTTTCATCCATGGGTTCCAAGGCGTACTTTCATAGTCTATCACTTTATCTAAATAATCAATGCCTTGCTGGTAGGTTTCCACACAAACCCTACCAATCGCCGCTTCAGGAACCAACATAACAGAATCCGGATCAAAATTAGAAACAAATTCATAATCACATGCAGGATAACCCCATGTCATTACAGCATTTTCAGGTTCATTATTCCGAATATCATAAAAGCCTTTTCCCCACAAGAAAAAATATTCGGGCTTCACTCCCCAGTTGTCTAAAGCATATTTGCAAAACCGCTTAATTCCAACAGGGCTAATGCTGCCATAACTAAATTCATCATAAATTTCTTCAACCCTAACCACACGTGTGGTTAAGGGATGCGTGGGGCTCGATTCCCGGTAGCTTTTATATTGAAGTGCAGATGCTTTATTGTTTTCATTTGTGATAATAACAAATGCTGCTCCATTAGTGGTTTGGGAAAGGTTACTTAGAAAAGGGGTTTGGATAGAAGGTGTGCGTATGCCTTGATCGGTTACGACCAACAATTTTCTATCTCCCAAAGCACCCGGAATAATCGCTTTTAGTGAGTCACCAAAGGCTTGTCCTTCGATTCTGATTTTTGAGCTGAGGTCCCAAATCCATCCTTGGGATGTTATGGCTGCATCGTCAAATGCAAAAAGAGAAGAATTGGAATTGTTCCAGGTATGAATTTTCAAGAAAGATTGAAATTGTAAGTTGAATAATCGATCGTACTCAACGCTATACCACGCTAGTGCGTTGTTGTCGGTAAAATTATTGCTTGTTCCCAACGCATCGAACTTAAAAGAAGTATAGGGCCCCAATGGCGATGGAATCGGTGCCGAAAGCGTGCGAATATTAACCGTTGGAATTTGCTGTTGAGCCCAAGCCTGGCCATTTACATAAATACGTACATCATGGTTATTAGATGAAAGGCCTACAATCCTAACTTTACCCAAAGCAGGCATTCCTCCACCAAAAGAATAAGGAGTTGGAAGGGAGTCTTCCATAGACGCACCCCCGCTCAGAGGGTTTCCTATTGCTCTAGAAAAAAAGCCTTCGGCAATGACATAATCTGAATTTAGATTGAACAAATCGTCATAAATGCTTCCACCTCCGTGGTAATAAATTCCACCATTTAAACCCCGGCCAAATTCTTTTAGGGCTTCAAATTTAAATGCGGTAGCAGGCGTATAGGCGCCATAATTGGTTAGAGAACTTTCAGTATAATGGATACCCGGTATTGTACCATGCGTAAAGAAAAAAGAAGCGGAGTCTGTAAATAAATTATAACGGGTGTTGGGCGCTAAAGTGGGATCATGCTTACCATTTAATGGGGAATAAGGATTTCGATAAAGCGTAGAATCTACCTTGCCATTATTTCTCATTCCAAAAAACTCAATGTAATCTAAGCCACCGCCGATTTTCTTCACATAAAAAGCTTGCTCCTCACCTTGAAAAAACAATCGGTAATTGTCAGGATTTTTTCCGGTTGTATCCCAACCTGCAGAAACCAAATCTGCAGCAGTTACCCGATATATTCCATCTTCAGCAGTGCGAAACTTTAACCAGGGTAAGGTCGCATCATACCAACCGTTCCCATAGTCAAAAGCACTTTGGGCCTCCAAAAATTGGAAAGACAAGGCAAGGATGAAAATACATTGGGAAAAGAATTTCATAAACTGAATTCGCCCTTTTCAATCCCGTAATTTAGCTCAAAAAACGTTGATAAACAACAGGTTTGGGTTATTTTACCTTGCGAAAAGTGTATTTCAGTGAAAATACATGAGAATACAATACTTGGGAAAAATTGCCTACGTTAGAAAGCGCATAATCCACCTGGAGATTCTTAAAAAAGAAACCTGCACCCAGGGTTGGAAAAACCGACCATGATTTAGTGCCTTTGTCATTAGGCACTTGTTGAAGGTTTTTATACCCTGCCCTCAAAAAAAGGAATTTTTTGAAGGCAAGTTCGGCTCCAAAATGAGGGTCAAAACTTATGCCACCCAAATTAGCCAAAACATTTCTTTTTCCGTCAAAATGCACATCATTGTCAAGGGCAAGTAAAAGCTCGAGTTTGCGGGAATCCCAAAATTTATACCCAAAACCTAATTTTGCTGCGGGTAGTGTAATCTCAAGGCTGTTTTCAGGAATTACGTTTCCTGTTTGAATGAATGCATCCTCAAATGTTTCTGTATTAAATGTCCAGGCATTAAAGGTTGAGGTAACGTCTGAAAGCATGAGTCCACAACGAAAGGGGCCTGATTCATAAACAGCGCCGGCATCGATACCAAATCCCCAAGCGTTTGCAAATTTCCCAACAGAGCGGTTTACGATCTTAAAACTTGCGCCTACATTAAGTCCATTTAGAAACTTTAATTTTTGGGCGTAGGACAAAATCGCAGCAAAATCTGCTACTGAAAACTTTTCAACTGCATCAAAATCAATATTTCCATTGGCATCCACCAAATTCAAGGTATTTGCAATGTCATCTACCCCTAAGCGAATGAGGGAAACCCCAAATCGACGATTTTCATCAACGGGGAGTGTGAAACCGGCATAATCATATTTTGCAATGCCGGCAAAATATTCAGAATGCATGAGGGCTGCCTCTGCATTTTTCGGTGCCAAATTCAAGCCACCGGGATTCCAATATCCTGCGGTTACGTCCTCAACAATTGCGGTTTGAGCATTACCCATCGCAGCAGCTCGCGCACCCACCCCAATTTTCAAAAATTCATTGCTGTATTTTCGAATGCTTTGGCCGTATGAATGGAAGCCCACCAAAATTCCCAATCCTAAAACAACTACGCTTTTCAATTTTACCATTTTTTATTCGCCATTACCAAAATACGGGATTTCTAATCAACATTCTTGTCCTAAAATAAATACCTCTAATTCACCTAAGTTTTTTGTGCGGATTTTAGGGCCATTTCAATGAAAACCTGAGGATAAAGGCCTAAAAGTCTATTTTCATAGGTGGCCAAAAATTCAAAAAAACGGGGGTTTGCTAGAAATTTTGCCTCTAAAATTCCAACTCTTTTCATTATTCTCATGGTCACAAACCCAATATGATCCCACTCTAAATAATGCAGCAAATATCTGTTTTCTTTAAATTTGTTTAAAAAATGCTCGTAATTGGGCAGGGAATGCCCTGCCATAAATTCAGTGGCTAATTTCAGCTCGCGCATTGAGGTGTTATCGTAATGGTGGTAATAATCCATTATAATTTTAGGATGGTCTTTAATAATGACACGGTCGAGAATCAGCTCAAATAAAATATGTGCGAGAAAAAATTTGCGGGGAATCACTAAATCAGGCAATTGCTTTGAAAAAGCAGCAGATAGGAAATGCGTCTCATCCGAAAAAAATTTAGAAGAATGGAACAAGGCATCTGCCTCAAAATGTCGAATCAACCCCTTATAGAAAAAAATATACTCCGGATTGTTAATTAGGTTAAAATCAGGCAGGTGGTTCCGTTTTATTCGATGTGTGGGATTATAAATTGAAAGCAAATCAGGGGTGGCAGCGCCAAGCGCAAAGAAACTTTCAGGATTTCCATGATCCAGATAGTAATGCGCAATAAAGTTCATTTCAGAGGTTTGTAAAATTACAAAAGTTTCTGATTTTCTTGGACTTATCCATTGCTGTTAAAACAAGACAGGCCCATGAACTGGGGGATAGGCTGGCTTTTTCAACGGTTATTTTCGCCCTGTGATGGAAAAGTTAAAAAAACCCCAGTTGCATTGCAGATTACAAGGGGGTTTTCTCGTTTTATTAGGACTGATAATTAACCCGATTGGGTTTGAAATTTACCTAGACTCAAATTGGAGACTACAAAGCTTTCCTGCTTTTTTGGCAATTATTGGCCTGGAAATCACCTTAATTCTAGTTGGATTCTTAATAATAAGGCAAGGAAACAAGACTGAATTCAGCCCTAAACGGCTGAAACGGGTCCTATGGACGAGCAGGGGAATAGGAATTTTTATCGCATTGTTCATTTGTTTAGAGATTTTCACCCGCACATTTTCCCCCAACCCAGACCGTTACCAATTTTCATTTTTACAAGAAGATGATGTATTAGGCTGGAGACCCATCCCAAATGACACGATTTACATTCCCGTAAAGGGCAAACGGGCTCGAATTCCCTTAAATGAAAATGGCTTTCGGGGAAAAATTTATCCTGAAGTCCTCCCCAGTTTATCCGTTTTTGGTGATGAAATGGTTTTTGGATGGCCGGTTTCTACCCGATCCCTATTCACAGAAAGCTTAAATAGGGAAAGGAAAAGGACCGGAATACTTATAAATAATTATGGCGTGCCCGGTTACAATTTGCTTCAAACCTACTTGTTGATGAAGGAAATGTGCCAAAAAGAAAAATCAGAACTTTTTGTAATTATTATCAACTATTTAAATGATTTTCAATTATCTACCGATGATGAAATATATTATTACTTTAATAAACCAATTGCCAATATAGAGGAAAAACAAATTAACCTGAGAAAACCAACCTGGTCGGGCAAAGAAAAAATGCGTAAATACTTGATTTTCAACTTTCCGGAAATCCAATTTCTAAACTTTTTCTCACAACGCCATAAAAGCGGTTTAACAAATGAAGACTTCGTCTCTGAAATAGATTTTTATGCATCGATAGGCGAAAAAAACGACACATTAATACTTGCATTAGAAGAGGTTATATTAAGAGAATTAAATAAAGAGATAAACCAAAACAACAAGCGATTGGTAGTATGCAGCTTGCCAACACCAATCCAAATTTCGAATTATTCAACCCGCAAAGAAATTGGTCAATTGAATCGTTATTTCAAGCGCCTTTCATCGAAATATAAATTTTCCTATTTCGATCTCGGCCCTTCGTTTTTTAAGGAAAATGTAAAGGGAACGGCTTGTTTCCAAAATGAAGACAATAGTCTTACAGATGCGGGTCAAAAAGTACTGGAACGCGCCATGCATTCCATTCAAACGCAAATGAACGCGCCATTATCACCCGGCCAATGGCAGCGAAATTTTATCCTTGAAGATTCCACTTCAATTTTTAGGTAATTTGCAATCCTTTTTATCTGATTTCGTTTTTAAGTATGCATTTTATTCGGGGCTTTCTTTTTTCCTTTTCCGTTTTTCCTTTGATTTTTCTTTCCCTAGGGGCACAAAATGTTTTGTTGCCGGGGAAACTGATTGTTTTTAGGGATGGTGCTCAACTAACCTTAAAAGGAAACCTACGATTTGATAATCAAAAAGCCTTTGTTAGTCCCGGTTACGAATTTGCACCCGGCAGTCTTGAACTCGGAAAAACCCGCGACTACGAAGTGCGTTACATAAAAACAGTTACCGATTCTACGAGCCACCTTAGACCCGCTAATTCCTGGAAAGAAGTTATGGACGCAAACCGTGGGCGAATCATGACCATTGGCTATCTCATCGGAAATGAATTTGATGAAGTCACCGGCACGGTTTCAATGTTAGATCAACAAGGGAAAATATTTTGCTTGAGAACATACAATGGAAAGCAGTTTTTTATTCCTATCGAGCAAGTTCGGCATGTTATAGTGGATTCAGGTGGGGTCTATAACATTGAACATAAGGAAATCATTCAAGGTCTTGAAATTGGAATCAACAAAGACATACAATTTGTTCCCATTGAGCTTACGGGTTCAATTTCGCAAATTTCATGGGCACCTAATTGCAAACTCCAACTATTGAGCGACAAGGCGGCGCGTTACCAGGTAACCACCGTGGTAAAAAATCCGGGCTGGGATTTGCCTGAAACAGAAATCGAGCTCTCTCCCAATTCTCTTTTCGCTGCCGACCCTTCAGAACCTTCATCAAAAGAAACATTTAAAATCGGAAAGCTGAGTTTGAAAAAAGGGGAAGATTTGATGCTAAATCTAAAGGAATCTGTGCATGAATATCAATCAATATATATTGCAGATATTCCATGGTCAGAACCCGATGGAAGACATTATGCCAAACTAGAAATTCCGGTAGATTATTTTTTGCGATTCTCTAATCCGGTGCAATTAAGTGGCGCCTGCACATCCTTAACTTTGGCAGATGAAAACAATAGAGTTCTTTCTCAACTTTCAGTAAACAATCCCAACCCTGCGGGTACTTCTGATTTAAAAATAAGTTCAGATTACGCCGTTAGAATTGAGTTTCAGGAAACTGAATTAAAACGGCAGCCTAAACCGATTAGAATTAATGACAAGTTATTTGTTAAGGCTGAAATTCAAGGCAAACTCGTCATTCTAAATACAAAATCTGAAGCCGTTTCTGTTCGAATCAATCGACAATTACAGGGAAATTTGCTTGACAATGGAGGCGGCACAGTTGAAAATGTGACGGCAACCTCCATCGGAAATCTCAATTATATTGCTACCCTAAGAGCGGGACAGTCAAGAGAAATCGTGTATAAATACGACGCAATGGTCCCTGCTGGAAATTAATGTTTAGCAAAACCGGAATCGGTATTATGTCGGGCACGTCCTTAGATGGGCTTGACTTAGCTTGTTGCCAATTTGAACTAGATCAAGGGGGTTGGCGCTTTAGAATTTCTGCGGCAGAATCCTTGGCCTATTCTGATTATTGGAAAGAAAAATTGGCTCATTTGCAAAATGGAAATGCAAATGATTTTGTAAAAACACAAATAGAATACAGTGTTTATCAATCCAAAGCGTGTAAAGATTTCATTAAAAAGTTTAATTTAAATCCCGATTTTATTTCGAGTCACGGGCATACCATTTTTCATCAGCCTCAATCGGGTTTTACATGCCAAATTTTGGATGGTGAAACCATGGCTGCCTACCTCAATATCTTAACTGTCACCCAGTTCAGAAATAAAGATGTTGCCTTAGGCGGACAGGGAGCCCCTCTTGTTCCGGTCGGCGAAAAATTGCTCTTTCCTCAGCACCAACAATTTTTAAACCTTGGAGGAATTGCAAATTTATCAGTTGATAACCAAGCATTTGACGTGTGTGTCTGCAACATGGGATTAAATTACTTATCGGCAAAATTAGGATTGAAAAAAGGCTACGATGATCGTGGCACCCTTGCTTCATCAGGAGAAACCGCCCCCCAGTTACTTGAATTGCTTAATCAAAATCTCTACTTTAATACATTAGGTCCCAAGTCATTGGGTCGAGAGTGGTTTGAAAAAGAGCAAGAACCTATACTCGAGAAAGCATTTGAAATGAAGTTGAATGGGGAAAGCATTCTTCGCACTTATGTTGAACACATTGCTTATCAAATCTCAAAGTCCCTTTCAAAAACAGGAAATTTAGCCAAGGAAGTTTTTATTACCGGTGGAGGGGCCCATAATGACTTTCTTATTTCCCGATTAGAGGCATATCAAGTCAAACCCGCAAAAAACATTGGCAAACCCTTAATAGACTTCAAGGAAGCGCTAATTTTTGCGTTTTTGGGTCTATTGGCATTAAGAGGAGAATTAAATACTGCATCGTCGGTTACAGGTGCATCGCAAGATTGCCTTGGGGGAAGCATCCATTTGCCACCCAATGGAGGTTATCAAATTTTGCATTGAACACAGGACGATTTTCAAAATATTATCGGTAACCCAAATTAAGAGCACAAAGGGGTACCTATTTTTGAACTTATGTCATCCCTTCTTTTCATCGGTATTCTTTCAGGGTACTTTCTGGTATTGCTGGGCATTTCCTGGATTACCTCCCGAAAAGCAGATGATCAATCCTATTTTTTGGGAAATAAAACATCTCCGTGGATTGCGGTTGCATTTGGCTTAATTGGAGATTCTCTATCGGGTGTAACTTTTATTTCTGTGCCCGGCGCAGTAGGCGGAAATCAGTTTACCTATTTTCAATTGGTGTTGGGTTACCTTTTTGGGTATTTCATTATTGCCGGCATTTTACTTCCCTTGTATTACAAATACAATTTAACCTCAATATATACTTATCTGGGCCAACGCTTCGGCTCGTGGGCAGAAAAAACCGGAAGCTTCTTCTTTTTACTTTCCCGTTCACTTGGTGCCGCAGCCCGACTTTACCTTGCTGCGGGTGTCATCCAAATTTTCATTTTTGATGCACTCGGTGTTCCGTTTTGGTTATCGGTTTCGGTTACTATCATTTTGATTCTCGTTTATACAATGAAGGGTGGCATTCGCACTTTGGTATGGACCGACACTTTTCAATCCACATTTTTACTATTGGGCGTGATACTTTCCATCATTGCAATTACCACACAATTAGGTTGGAGCCCCGGTGAAATATTGAACAAAATCGTTGAAAGCGAGCATTCCAAGATGTTTTTTTGGGATTGGAAATTAAAAAGCTTTTTTCCAAAATAGTTTTTGGGTGGGCTTTTTATTGCTGTAGCCATGACCGGTCTTGACCAAAACATGATGCAAAAAAACCTCTCCATAAAAAGTCTGGCTGACGCTCAAAAAAATCTTCGCTGGTTTGGTATTGTGGTGGTTTTGGTCAACTTGCTCTTTTTATCGCTGGGCGTTTTGCTTTACCTTTTTGCTGCTTCAAAAGGAATCGCCATTCCAGAAAAGACCGATGATTTATTCCCTATGCTTGCGCTCAACCACCTTGGGGCTTTTGCGGCGGTCATATTCATTTTAGGCTTGACGGCAGCCACCTTTTCTTCAGCCGATTCAGTTTTAACTACCCTCACCACTTCGCTTTATATTGATATATTAGGAATAGAGAAAAATAATACTCGAGGGCCGGATCAAAAAAGACGCATTCGAAATTTCATTCACATACTCTTTGCTGTTTTATTGTTGGTTATCATTCTCCTTTTTAAAGCTTTTAATGAAAAAGCGATTATTGATACGGTGCTATTAATCGCCACCTATACCTATGGGCCCTTGTTGGGAATGTTTGCCTTCGGCATTTTTTCAAAGAAGAAACCGAAAGACATTTACATTCCCTTGGTTTGCCTTGCGGCTCCATGTTTGTGCTATGTGCTATCTACCCATTCGGTTGATTGGTTTGGGGGTTATCAGTTTTCGTATGAAATACTGCCCCTAAACGGCCTTTTAACTTATTTCGGATTGAGCCTGTTGCCTCCAAATAAGGTCACGAATGGTAAAAATCAGGAATAATTTGGCTTGCATTCTTTTGAAAATCGGCTTTTTGTATCTTTACCCATTAAACCAAATTGAGGTTTAATCGTTAATGTGTCTAAATTAGAAAAATGATTCAGCCCGGGGCCCTCCTTTCCCAAGTCAATTTTCCTGAAGACTTACGCAAACTGAAAGAAGAACAACTTTTTTCATTTTGCGAAGACCTGCGAAATTATATCATCGACCACGTTTCTGTATACGGTGGTCACTTTGGCGCTAGTCTAGGCGTGGTTGAACTTACCACTGCCCTACATTACGTTTATAATACCCCCGAAGACCTTCTCGTATGGGATGTTGGTCACCAGGCATATGGCCACAAAATTATTACAGGCAGAAGGGAACGTTTCCATACCAACCGCTTACTTGGTGGAATTTCAGGATTTCCGAAAAGGGATGAATCGAGTTACGACACCTTCGGGGTTGGCCACTCATCCACTTCTATATCTGCCGGTTTAGGAATGGCATCCGGCGGTCGAATGGCGGGCGAAAAGAAAAAAGTAATCTCCATTATTGGCGATGGCGCACTTACCGGAGGTATGGCTTTTGAAGCGCTGAATAATGCAGGCGGATTAAAAGAGGATTTGTTGGTTGTTCTCAATGACAATTGCATGTCAATTGACCCTAATGTGGGCGCATTAAAAGAATATCTTACCGACGTAACAACTTCCAGGACCTATAATAAACTGAGGAATGAAATATGGAATGCCCTCAGTAAATTGGATAAACTGGGAACACCGGCTAAAAAAATTGCTTCTCGAATTGAGGATCTTTTTACTGCCGTTTCTACACCCGGCTTACTTTTTGAGGCGCTTGGTTTTCGTTATTTTGGCCCGATTGATGGGCATGATGTGAATCACTTAGTTAGAATTCTTAAAGATTTAAAAGATATTCCCGGACCAAAACTACTTCACATTGCCACGGTAAAAGGAAAAGGATTTGCACCGGCAGAAAAAGACCAGGTAAAATGGCATGCGCAATCCTCGCCTTTTGATAAGATAACTGGCGCTGCACTTAAAGCGGCTGAAAAACCGACGCTACAAGCTAAGCCCCCAAAATATCAAGATGTTTTCGGACAGACGATTATAGAATTAGCAAAACAAAACGAAAAAATTATTGGCATCACTCCGGCAATGCCATCGGGGTCGAGCATGCTTTTCATGCTAAACGAAATGCCCGAAAGGGCTTTTGATGTAGGAATTTGCGAGCAACATGCAGTCACGTATTCCGCAGGCCTTGCCACTCAAGGTCTGTTGCCCTTTTGCAACATTTATTCAACATTCATGCAACGGGCATATGATCAGGTCATTCACGACGTTGCCATTCAAAATTTAAAAGTCGTTTTTTGTTTAGACAGAGGGGGATTGGCTGGCGCAGACGGCGCAACCCACCATGGAGCTTATGATTTAGCCTTTTTTAGGTGTATCCCCAATTTAATTGTTTCTGCACCGATGGATGAAATTGAACTGAGAAACCTAATGTACACCGCCCAATTAGAGGAGGTAAAAAATTCATTTTCGATTCGCTATCCAAGGGGTGAGGGTGTAATTGTGGATTGGCAAGTTCCTTTTCAAAAAATAGAAATCGGAAAAGGACGAATCGTTTGTGAGGGGGAAGAAGTTGCCATATTAAGCATTGGCCACCATGGAAATTTTGTAACCGAAGCCAGAAAAATTTTAAATCTGGAAGGTTTTTACCCTGCACATTATGACATGCGTTTTGTGAAGCCACTTGATGAAGACATGTTGCATCACATATTCCGTACTTTCAAAAAAGTAATTACCGTTGAAGATGGCTGTATTCAAGGTGGATTTGGCAGTGCAATACTTGAATTTATGGCCGACAATAATTACGATGCCCGTGTAAAAAGAATGGGAATTCCAGACAAAATTATTGAGCATGGAACCCAAAAGGAATTGTACACGCTTTGTGGGTACGATACCGGAGCTATTGTTGAAGCGGTGCGAGAAATGGCTCCTGTTAAGGTTTTTTAGCCTCTAATCATTTGTTTTAACAAGGCGGGCACCTATCTTTTTATCCCCGTTTTGTACTTCTATCCAATATAACCCAATGGGGAAATTTTCGATTGAAAACAATCCTCCATTTTGAATGCTTGCATTTTGAATCATTCGACCATCCATACTAAAAACTTTGATTTGAATTTCAACTTGTTTGGGAAAATCAAACCAAAAAACCGTTGTCATTTTGGTTGCAGGATTGGGATACAATTTTAGTTCTTCTTTTTCGGAAACTAATTTCTGGGAATTTTCTGTGGGAATAAAAATTTTCTTTCCCAAAAGTTGCAGGCCTCCTCTGTGGTTTCCGACAATAAAAGTATATTGATTAGATGTATCAATAATCGCTGCGGTGAGGGCAAGGTAGCTTCCATAATTTCCGGGAAATGAATCTACAAGGGTAAAAATTTGCCCGGGAGACGCATTTACATTGTCCCACACTCTAATTTTGCCCTCCACATTTGCAATCAGTAATTCTGCCGCAGGGTCAGCATCCCAATTCAAAAAAATGGGGCGGCTGTAGCCATCGGTAAAGCTTTGGCCTGATGCATCATTGAGTTTTATGCGCCCGAGAGAATCTGTAACTTTAACAAAAGACGGTGTATTAATTGTTCCTTGATTTCGGTAATAGGTGAGCAGCCCTTTTCGATTTCCGAGAATTAGGTCGAGATCAGTGTCGCCATCTAAATCATGAAATACCGGAGCCGGATTAGTGCCGGCATTTATATTCTGATAATTATTAGAAACAAATACAAACTTAGCCGTATCACCGGGAAGGCCGATATTTTCAAAATAATAAACACTTCCGGCCTTGTCTCCAAAATACAAATCATCGTCTCCATCGTTATCCAAATCGGCAAACGCAGGGGTAATGTTATCTAAAGATGAAAAAGTGGGATTCGTTCCTAATCCCAAATAATCATCATTCCATAATTGAAATTGCGGAAGGTTTAATGATCCTGTATTTCTGTAAAGCGAAAAGCTCGTTTTATTTTGCGGAGGAGAGGTATAATACCAAAGATTTCCAACCAAAAGGTCTTTTAATCCATCACCATCAAAGTCAAAAAATGCAGGAGCCGTACCACTTCCCATCTCAATCATATCTTTTTGTAAAAACGCAGAATCAATTAGAACAAAGTCGGGAAAAGAATCATTTCTAAAATTGCGGTACCACCATATTCCCTTATCATTTTTGCTATCGCCAACTAAATTGGGGGCAACAATCAAATCTTTAATATTGTCGTTGTTTACATCTAAATAAAAACTTGCCGGAAACATAGGCAACCTTGCTGGAACATTAGCAGCGGGAAAGTTCACTTCTAAAGAATCAAAATCAGCAATAGATAAGGAGCCTCCATTTCTAAGGGCATACAAGGTTTCGCAACCCACATCTCCAACCAATAAATCTTTAAGGCCGTTTCCGTCGAGGTCAAGCGCCGTAAGCGTTGAACCTGAATGCAGAGCCTCCATACCGCTGTTGACTAAATCCCAAGGGTTGAACATTCCTGCGCCACAGGGAGGGTCATTTAAAAAAGCGGAACAGGTACTTCCGGATTCGTGAAAATGGCCAAAACAATAACTTTTCAAGTTAAATCTTACGCTATCTAATCCCCAGCCCGATTGAATAGAGGTGTTGTCGTGATACTCAATTGTTCCCCCTAAAACATCAAAAGTTAAAAAATCAAGGTCGCCATCTCTATCAACATCAACAATGGCAGGCAAATCAATTTGGGCTGAATACAGATACAAAAAGGAAGGATAGTTTGAACTAACTGGATTAGCATACAATTGAAAAGAAAGAAACCCATTTATGCCCGTCATGTTTTTAAATACACGCACATTACTTGTCTGCGTTCCCGTAAAAATGTCTTCATACCCATCGCCATTGAAATCCGCTAACAACAGCCATCCATACAACTGGGCTAAAGGAAAAGAATCGATGTAGGTTGGTGAATAATCGTAATCAGAAAGACTGGGGGTGCCCCTATTCAAAAAGGGACTAATGGTCCCATCGGTCCTATCATATACGATCAAGTCTTTTATGTTATCACGGTTGAGATCAATGGAACTAAATTGTGGATTGTTGAAGCCACCCACCCAAGGGTTTCTAAGGGTTTGAGTTTGAGAAAAAACCAGAATCTCGTTTCGTCGCATCAAAACATGGTTTTGGCCGAATACCACAACCGGAAAAAGAAGAACAAAACATAATGCGTACTTTTTCATATCCAGAAAAGTGGAAATCTAAATGAATTCCAATCAAAATTTAAGGAAATTGCAGGAAATATCATGGCAAAATAATGAGCATAACAAAACTACCCGAGGCGGTTTGGCAGAATTGGAAAAAAAGTCTTTCTATCAGTACTGACACACGCAAGATTAAGCCGGGAGATGTCTTTTTCGCTTTGAAAGGAGACAATTTCAATGGAAATCTCTTTGCAAAACAGGCATTGGAATCGGGGGCCTCTATGGTTGTTGTTGATGAGCCGACTGACTTTGAAGACAATAAGGTGGTTCAAGTAGAAAATAGTTTGAGGGCTTTACAATCATTGGCCTCGGAATGGAGAAATCTGTATAATTATCCGGTGGTTGGTATTTCAGGAAGCAACGGAAAAACGACAACCAAAGAATTACTGCGCTCGATTTTTGAAACTCGATTTCGCACGCTGAGTACGCAAGGCAACCTCAACAACCATATCGGTGTTCCTTTAACTTTGCTAAAATTACATGCCGATTTAGATGTTGCAATCATAGAATTGGGGGCAAACAAACCCGGAGATATTCAAGAACTTGTAGAAATCGCGAGACCGAATTTCGGTCTTATGACAAACGTTGGCTATACCCATCTCGACGGGATGGGAAGCCTTGAAGGCGTTGAAAAAACAGAAGGCGAATTGTACCATTTTCTAGCAAAAAACAATGGCTTGGCTTTTGTAAATGAATTGGATGCAGGTGTAGTTCGACAAGCGCATTCGGTTGCAAAAAAAATCACATATGCGGGGCCAAATTCAGACTTCAGAATCAAAGAATGGAGAGACAGTTGGCAAGGAATGGAACTTAACATTGAATCGAACCACTGGGAATTATCCCTTACAATAAAATCAGCGCTGAACGGAAAACACAACGCATTGAATATTTTGGCTGCCTGCGCGGTGGCAAACCATTTTGGATTGTCGCATGAAGAGATTCAAAAAGGAATTCAGCGGTATGTTCCAGTCAATAATCGGTCTCAATGGATTGAACAATCCGGAAAAAAGATTTTGCTCGATGCCTACAACGCAAATCCGTCGAGTATGGAAGTATCCGTTCAATCATTTTTAGACCTAAACCCTGAGGCTCCGGCGCTAATTTTAGGCGACATGTTTGAGCTCGGAGAAATGAGCAAAACCCTCCATTCCAACATGGGAAAATTTTTGCAAAAAGTCGGGAAAGAAACACGTCTAATTTTGGTTGGAAATGACATGAAAAATGCAGCCGATCAAATTGAAGGCAATGTTTTTCACTATGCTTCTACACCCGAGGCAATGAAAAATATTCACGCTGATTTAAGGGGAATAAAAACAATCTTAATAAAAGGGTCGAGGGGAATGGCGTTAGAAAAATTATTAGATGCCATTTAACGCATTCAAAATTCACAACTTTAAAGAGTTGTTTTCAAAAAGAATTATCTTTCTTTTTCAATACTGAAACGAATATTTTCTACGCCACACAAGAGACTATCTTGCATATAATGGTAAAGCCCAAATAAATAGTTTCCTTGTTCTTGAAAAATTTCTGGACGACTCAAATCAGAAGCAAAAAATCCGGCTCCATTGGCTTTGGTTTTTCCCAACCAATTACCCTCATCGTCCATCATTTCTAGGGGAAGGGTAATTGTATTTGTTAAGCCAGATGGGGACTTTACTTTTAGACCCAGGTAAAGATTTCTGTATTTATATTCTCCAGAAAAACTGCCTTCAAAAGCGAGTTTATATTTTTCGCTCATTCCGGAATTCAAAAAATTAAAATAAACGGTATCTAAAATTTCCCAGCAACCTTTTTTAGGCCGTAGGGTAGCCGAAACTTCGTTTCCGTTGCATGCTGATAAACAAAATACAAGCAGAATAAATGACATGGCCTTTCCAGCCATTTTAATTTTCGGGTGGAGGAGAATTCTCGCCCCCTTGTGTATTTGGAGGGCGATTTCTGTCGCCATTTTCTCGATTTGGGTTACGATTGTTAGGGCCTTGCCTTTTATTTCCATCTCTTGGCCCATCCTCTCTCGGCCCTCGATTATCTGGATTCCCGTCTCTCGGTCCTCGATTATTCTGATTCCCGTCTCTCGGTCCGCGATTAT
>JAYSVQ010000540.1:0-3133 GCA_043718485.1 Bacteroidota bacterium | reverse complement strand
CGAATTCTTGCTTCAGCTGGGTATGTTTCGTTTAGACAAAGAAGTGGGCGAAAAATGGGTTGAACTATGGATTGCTTACCACGGCAAAAACACTGCCCACGACCTGCTCATCGCCGCAAGCGCAATCACCGAGCGAATACCCTTGCTAACCGCAAACAGTAAGGATTTTAGACACATTCGAGGCCTGCAGTTGCACGCCCTTTCCTGGTCGCTTTAAACCTAATAATCGTTTGAGTCCAAGCCAAAAACGTTTATCGCAATTTGGTCGAGTAGGGGCTTTATATATTCCTTTTTCAATCTATTGAAGTTGCCTTCAGGAACAATTTGGCTTTCTAAAAACCAGCCAATCATATGAACCCTGGCTTGTGAAAAGTCCCCACCCAAACCCTTTGTGGTTTTGTTGATTCCTTTTGGGTTTAAATCAAACGTAAATTCATCTGAGGCTTTGTTGTGGGTTATCATGACAGCTAAAAATCCATCTTGGCCATGGTGCATTTGGTTTGAACTCACGACAATTCCGGGATGTATTTCTTGTTTTCCTGTGCCGGTATTAAAATACAGCTGGACAATTTGCCCTTGATCAACCGGCATTTCTGTTCAACTGATCCTTAATATTATTTTGGGCCTGTGCGTTCAATAGTTCTATCAACCTTTTGTCAATATCATTTACCGGCGCGCCTGCAAAAAGGGCTCTTTTGGCTATAACCTCGCATTTGTGAAGCTCTCTATATGCCTGGACAATGTTGTCTTTTAGGGTTTGATGGTTCAAATAATTAGACGGCCCCAGGGAGTTCATAATAACCTCAAATCGGCGAATGGAGGGGCTTACATATTTCAAAACAGATTCAGCTGTGGCCCTGTCCATTTGCGATTGGCTAATTTGCAAATACATGCGCTGAGACAATAAAATGGTTCCCGCAAACTGAGACGAAAGGATTGAAGCAAGCCAGCGGTCCATAAACCCAAAAAAGGCGGCCACTGGTTTTATTCTCCTAAGCCAGGTCAAATTAAAGGCCTCGCGCTTGATGACCTCCTCTATTTGAATCGAATTTATCATTGCCTTGCTTTCAAGATACACACAACCCTAAGTGTATCAATAACCTAAGGTTGTAAATTTGATAAGTAAAACCCCGTTTGTGCAAATTTATTTTACTAATGCAAAGAAATTGGGCTTTTAGAAGTAGGCAAGTAATAACTTCTTTTCTTTTCAGCCCCTTGCTTTTTTCCCAAAACCCTACCAAATTGCTTTCACTTACAAATTTTTCGCACGAAGCCATGCTCGTGCATGGTTTTTTGCATTTTGAACAATCACCTGGTCCGGACCCATGGGGTAAGCAGTAATGCCCCCGACTTTTCAGCGATGAATTTGTAAGTAATGGGCACCCGGATCATATTTTTTGTTCTCATGGTTCAATCTCAAACACTTTCACACGAGGAGCGGCAAAAGCGCGCCCTCGAACTGTTGCAAGAAGCCACCGAGCTCGATGGTGGCATTCCTGCACTCAAAGACGGGCTGGCCAGTCTGTTTATTCGCAACACGGTGGTTTCTCAGCAGGTTGAAGAGCAAGCCCCAAAACAGGTGCTCAACCGCGTTGAATGCTTGTACCGCTTGCTCGATGATCTGAGCCAGGTTATGCCTCACTGATCAGGCTCGATGCGCCCAAAAGAATAGGTCCTCTTCTTTGGAATGGGGACCTTTTCTGTTTCTGGTAGGTTGCCAATCTGAAAAATGCGGTAAAATCCATCCTGAATTTCTTTTCTCAGCATACTGATCACCACCAGGTGACCAGAAAGGTAAAGTTTATTTTGGGTGCAAATCCATTCCAAAAACTCATCTACGGTGCGAATCATGAGGTAAATTCCCTGAATTCGAATTGCGTTTTGGGCGCTCATTGTTCTAAAAAAGAGCGCATTTTCAAGCAGTGCGTCGATATCGGCTTTTAGTTGGTTGTATTCCCTGAGTTGAGTCCTGGTCAAAAAGGGCGCGAGGGCTTGGGCTAAAATTAGGCCTTGCCGGTATATCTCTAGGCTTTTAAGAAAATCTCGGTCAGTTCTTTAGAAGCTTGAAAAAGGAACTTTTTTGCAAAGCGTTCCTGTCTAAAGTATTGGAAATTTTGCTCGAATAGGTGGACGCAAAAAGCCTTTCGTTTTTGGTCGTAGTGATAGTGGTTGATTCTGATTCGGGTTGTGTTCATGCAATGTTGATTTTAATGTTGCACCAAAAAAAGATTGAACCTGAATCATCGCCTTTAAAAACCCGTTCTACTTCCTATAATTTACATTATGTTAAGTAGTAAAATAGGCAAATCCCTCCCTATTACACTTTCAACATGTATTTCTGCTTTTTGGTTATAGAACAAAGGAACGTGGAAATGGAATCTTGGGGTTCTAAACCAATAAAATTAAAGGAGAATTACGACCCCGATTTCAAACGCCGAAGGCGCGGGATAATTGACTTCTACACCGGGCCTACTTGCATGCAGATATCGGGCATTTTTTTCAAATACACTGCTTACCCGATATTGAAATTGTAAAGCAACCCAGTTTGTGCCCATTCTAACATAGCCGCCATATCTCAAGGAATTTACGTCATTTAGGGAATTGAATTTTTCAGTGTATTTAACCCCTTCCCCTAAATCTGTTCTCCTTTTCAAGGTATTTCCCAAATTGTAGCCGAAAAAGCCTCCGAATTCTAAAAAGAGTTTAATTCGCTCATTTTCATTACGCAAAAGGTTGATTTTTAAGCCCCCGGCGCACTCAGCATAAAACATTCGGTTTTTTTCCCATAGGTAAACGCCATTGCTGTCGGTTGGGTATCTTTTGGCGCCAATAGCATTAAAATAGAGCTTATTCCAGGTCGCCCTTGGCTCAAGTTTAAAAGCGAAAACACTGCCTAAAGGCAAATTCATGCTTATTCCAGCCGAATATGTGCCGGATCTTGTGGGGTCAATGGGTACTGTATCTTGAAAAAGTGGATTAACGGGTACTAAAAAGTTGCGTGCAAAAGCAAAATCAAACTTTTCAGAGCCCCGAATGGGAATTTTTTCCTTAAGTAACTTAGTTGCTTCATTCTCAGGAGGATTTTGAGCAACAAGGCCCCTTCCAGCCATTAGAAAACAAAGTAAAAAACTAA
>JAYSVQ010000539.1:0-3134 GCA_043718485.1 Bacteroidota bacterium | reverse complement strand
GCCTTTAACTTTCCGGTTCCATCATTCAGGTGAATGTTGATCGAGCGGTCATCTGCCCCAACCAACACGTCCAATTTACCATCGCCATCAATATCGCCTAATCCAATACTTCTGGGCATATATCCCGTTGCAATCGAGGCAGCACCGGTGAAATTTCCGTCGCCATCACCGAAATGCACATTCACCATTCCGTTGCCATTAGTTACCGTAACGATATCGAGCTTCCCATCCCCATTCATATCTCCGCACTTAATATTATGAGGATTAGGGCCGGTAACAATCGATTTCATCGGCTTTAAATGTCCACGACCATCGTTGAGCAACCAAGTCAATGCTTGATCGCCAATCGACACGACAGCCACATCGGGGTGCTTATCTCCGTTAAAGTCTCCAATGCAAAGGTCGCGCGGGGTTTTGCCACAAGTATAGGAACTCTTCTTGCTGAAACGGCCACGTCCATCATTAATATGCACATTTACCTTTGAATCTTTTTGCGAACAAGTAACGGCGTCGATTTTACCGTCATGGTTCATATCGGCGACATCAACCGCCCAATTCTCCTGCCCCGATTCATAGGCAAACTTGGGAACGAAAACCGTATTCGAGATAAAAATGGTCGTGTCGTGGCCGGAGCGATTGGCAATTTGACTTTGACCGAAAAAAGGCAAGAAAAAGCAAAGGAGAAACGTTGCCGTTTGAAGCCGAAGAAAATGATTCATAGGGTTAGCTGTATGGTTTTGTATAATTCCCTCAAAAACAGGTGCAAAAGTAGCATTTTTCCCCTCTTTCAGGGCCGTAAATTTATCCCCGTGTCGAGTCTGCGATTTTGCCTTCTGTTGGCTTTGTTTTGCAATTTCTGTGCCTGTGTTCAGGCTCAATTCGAAATTAATCGCCTTTCCTTTCGGGTAGGCTACGCAATCCAAAACCCAGCAGCAACCCGTTTCAACTACCTTATCGATCAATTCAATAACCGTCGCTATCCACTTGTAACGGGCCAAAACCTCGAAAACCTTAACTTCTTTACGGGTTTTTCAGGAGGCGTAAACTATGAAGTTAAAGAAGGGCTGTACCTCAGCGGAAACCTTAAACGCCGCGGACAATTCATTGAAACTCAATTCTCAGGCTCAAAACGGTATTTAGCTTATTTTTTCAGGAGCATCACCCTTGAAATGGGCGTTTACGGTAAAATACGCTCCGAAAAATGGTTCGAACACTTCGGCGGTGCCAGCCTGCTGGTCGGAAATCTCAGTGCTTTCCATCAATATGGAAACCTAAAAGGATTTAGGGGAAGCAAAAACATGCTGCCCATTGCCCAAAGTTTCAGCATGGGCCTTGGCCTCAGCTATGAGGCCCGTTTTGTTTTCTCAAAATATGCAGCACTTTATCTCAGGCCCGTCATTCAATACTTCCTCCCTTCTCAAATTCGAAATTTGAATGCTTATTTAAACCCATTCGAAACTGAGGGTGAGCTCCAATATGCTCCCCTCGATGCCAATAAATACAATCGGGGTAGCCTCAGCGGAATCGGAATGGAAGCCGGCCTTTTAATCAGCCTTTCCAATGCAAAAAGGTGAAACAACACAGGCCAAAATCTTAACCTGGCTTGGCTACGGATTCCTGATTCTCAACATCGCAACGGGCATTCTCATGCTTTTTAGAATCGACCGCCAAAGTTTTGGCGGCAGCGAATATGGCCCTTGGTCAATCTTTGGCAGTCAAAAGATTTACATCGCCTACCATGTTTGGAGTATCATCACCTCGCTCGGCACCGGAATCGCATGGTACTACCAACAAAGAGGCGTTTTTTTCTTCTTCCTTATTTTCCTGCTCTTCCTCACCTTTTACCCCATTTTTACCCTCAGGCCTTGACCCAAAGAGAATCAGCTTGTAGGCAGAATTCTTTTATCTTTGCGCCCGCAACAGGGTAAACCCAAACAATATAAGCCCCCTGGTGTTAATCGGATTTAGCAGAGAAAAATGAGCAAGAAATTTGTTCCGCTCAAGGTAAAAAAGGTACACAGAGAGACAGCCGAAGCCGTTTCCATTTCTTTTGAGAAACCCAACGACGGTACCTTTGATTATCTGCCCGGACAATACCTTACCCTCAAATTACAAACCCCAACGGGCGAGGTGCGCAGAGCCTATTCCCTTTCCAGCTCGCCCTATACCGACACAGATATTACCGTAACCATAAAAGCAGTTAAAGGCGGATGGGCTTCGGTTTTTTTAAATGCTGAGGCTAAAGACAGAGACAGCATTGAGGTTTTTCCACCTATGGGAAAATTCTATGCTACCATAGACCCAAGCCGCGCGCAACATCTTGTGCTTATCGGGGGAGGCTCCGGAATTACGCCCCTCTTTTCCATTTTAAAATCTGCGCTCAGCGAAGAACCGGAAAGCCGCGTTACCCTTTTATATGGCAATCGTGATTCTGCTTCGATTATTTTCGCAGCGGAATTAAAAGCACTTGAGAAAAACTATCCCAATCGCCTTAGGGTTATTCATTGTCTTGAAAAACCCGAAACAGACTGGATGGGCCTGAGCGGATATTTAGATTCGAGTACTTTAATGCCTATTCTTCAAAGTATTATTACCTCGGATGCATTACCCAAAGATTTCTTTTTATGCGGCCCTGCCGGCCTGATGGATGAAGCCAAACAGGCCCTCAATTTCCTCACCGTTCCCCGGAAACAAATTCATCAGGAATTATTCACCGCACCGATTCCACAAGAGGGCGATAAAGAAGCAAGCGCAGAGGACGAACTGAAAAGAGATACCTATGCAGTAAAAGTAATATTGGATGGAAAGGAATTTAACATCACCGTTAAGCCTGACCAGGCCATTTTAGATGTTGCCATTCAAGAAGGCATAGACCCGCCATTTGCCTGCCAAATGGGTATCTGCACAACGTGCAGAGCCAAAGTATTGAGCGGCGGAATCGAAATGGATGAAACCGAAGGCCTCACCGATGCCGAAATTGAGGATGGCTACATTCTGACCTGTCAGGCACACCCCCTCACACCGGATTGTGTAATTGAATACGGATGAGAAAAGACTCTCTTAGCAAATGGCTGAGTAGAGTCCCCAAAAAGAAACTCAGAAACCTCGATGCAATCGTGCATGATTTGCACGAA
>JAYSVQ010000538.1:0-9488 GCA_043718485.1 Bacteroidota bacterium | reverse complement strand
GCCCACGATTCTTGATTTAGATGTTGATTTTCAAAATAGCATCCTAAAGCGAAAGGGAGGCGAGGGCGTTGGGTTGCTCGGCAGAACCACTTCTTACTTGTACGACTACAAAATCAATGTGCCAAGAGAACCCAAATTTTATCAGCAAGAGGTTTTGGAATTGAAAATCGATGCGGAAAGCAAGGATTCAACGTATTGGAAAAGCCACAGGCGAAGCACCCTTGACAAGTCAGAGGTATTGGGAATAAGTTTGGTCGACAGTCTTGAACAAAAAGGAATTATTAAATCCTATCTCGACAAAATTTATATATTTTCCTACGGAACAAAAGAAATTGGAAAAATAGAAATTGGGCCTTGGTGGTATCTAATAGGCACAAATCCTGCAGAGGGGCTGAGAACCCGCCTGGGTATTTATACTTTAGACGCATTTAGCCTTCGCTGGTATATGGGGGCGCATTTGGCCTATGGGTTTCGTGACAAACAATTCAAATACCAATTTCTCACAAAATATAAACTTAGAGTAAAGCCCAAAATCGAAATCGGTTTAAGCAGCACCCGTGAGGTAGAACAAGTCGGATTCGAAAACTTCTTGATAGAAGGAACGAGTCTTTTTGAAAGCTCTTTGAGAATGGTACCCCTTACCCAGCTCAATTACTACTGGGAAAATAAAGTGTGGACTTATACCGACATTTTTAAAGGCCTATCCGGTGAATTTTACTTGCGAACCAAGGACTTTAAACCGACCAAAACTTTTCCTTTTTTATACAACGACTCCAATGGCAATCTCAATTCACATTATTCCGTTTCAGAGGCGGGTTTTAATCTAAGAATCTCTTTTAATGAAAAATACATTACCTCGGGCGGTGACCGTATTTATATGGGAAGCAAATACCCCATTTTTAATTTAGGATACGCACGAGGTTTTAGAAACTTTGTAAGCAGCGATTTCAGCTATCACAAATTCACGCTGGGTATAAACAACGTTGTGAAATTGGGCCGTTACGGAAAAATGCACTATAATTTCAAATTGGGGCAAATTATTGGGGCCCTTCCTTTTCCGGAATTGTATGTTTTTCGTGGAAACCAAACCTGGGCCTGGAGAAACGTGGGCTTTAACATGTTAAATTATTACGAGTTTATTAGCGACCGCTATGCGACCATGATTTTGGAATACCATCTCGAGGGATTTCTCCTAAACCGAATTCCTTTGTTTCGTCGTTTGAAATGGAAGGAAATAGCGGGCTTTAGGTCGGGATGGGGCAGCCTTTCGTCAAAAAATGTGTTGATGAACAACATTGCAGCAGATCCTGCAAATCAAATTGTAGGCAGAACGATTCAGGCGCCTTCGGCTTATCCCTACATGGAAGCCTCGGCTGGAATCGGCAACATTTTGAAATTGTTTAGAATTGAAGGGATTTGGCGAATAAATTATTTGACCCCGCTTTCTGATAAGGGTCTTTACAAAAATTTAGGGCCGGGAAACAACCTTGGCCTTCGATTCCATATGCAGGTTCGCTTTTAGCATGACTTACATTCAGCACAATGTCTTATATTTGCTGATTCAAAATCTGACGGGTCATTCAGATTAAGCTTTACAATTCGATTATCATGGCAGACGAAAAAATCATCTTCTCAATGGTTGGGGTAAACAAAATTTATCCGCCGACCAAACAAGTATTAAAAGACATTTACTTGTCATTTTTTTATGGCGCTAAAATTGGCGTCTTGGGTTTAAATGGCTCAGGAAAATCAACACTCCTCAAAATAATTGCCGGATTAGATACTGATTATATCGGCGAAATCGCAAAGTCTGAAAACTTTTCGGTAGGCTATTTAGAGCAAAATCCAACATTAGACCCCAACAAAACAGTAAAAGAAATTGTGCTGGAAGGGGCGGGGGAAATTGCGCAACTCCTAAAAGAATATGAAGAAATCAGCCTAAAGTTTGGTGAGATGATGGACCCCGACCAAATGGATAAACTCATCCAAAAACAGGGCGAAGTTCAAGAAAAAATTGAGGCAATGGATGGTTGGAACCTCGATACGAAATTAGAAATCGCAATGGACGCTTTGCGCTGCCCACAAGAAGATTCTCTTGTTGGTCCATTATCGGGTGGGGAAAAACGCCGCGTTGCGCTTTGTCGTTTACTCATTCAAGAACCCGACATTCTTTTGCTTGACGAGCCAACCAATCACCTGGATGCAGAATCTGTGGAGTGGCTTGAAAAACATCTTCAACAATATAAAGGAACGGTAATTGCGGTTACCCACGACCGTTATTTTTTGGATAATGTCGCCGGCTGGATTTTAGAACTCGATCGCGGAAAGGGTATTCCATGGAAGGGCAATTATTCCTCTTGGCTCGACCAAAAACAAAGTCGCTTAAAGCAAGAAGAAAAGTCTGAAACCCAAAGAGCGAAAACCCTTGAGCGCGAATTAGACTGGATTAAAATGACGCCAAAGGCCCGTTCCACAAAATCTAAAGCAAGAATTAGTGCATACGAGAAACTCTTAAGCCAAGATGGAAATGAACGAGACAAGGAATTAGAATTGTTTATTCCGCCGGGCCCTCGTTTAGGCGATGTCGTTTTTCGAGCGAAAAATATTTCAAAGGCTTACGGCGACAAGTTGTTGTTCAACGAGTTTTCGTTTAATGTTCCTCCGGGATGTATTTTGGGCGTTATCGGCCCAAACGGAGCGGGCAAAACAACCTTGTTTCGCATGTTAACCGGGCAGGAAAAGCCCGATTCGGGGGAAATTGAAATCGGTGGTACAGTAACTATGGCCTACGTTGATCAGGAACATGAAACCCTAAATTTAGAAGACACCGTTTTTCAGGCAATTACCGATGGAAACGAAAATTTGCAAGTTGGAAATCGCACAATAAACGGCCGCGCCTATGTTTCCCGATTCAATTTTTCGGGAAACGATCAACAAAAGAAAGTGAAAGACTTGTCGGGCGGAGAGCGCAATCGCCTGCACCTCGCAAGAATTTTGAAAGCTGGGGCAAACGTAATTTTGCTTGACGAGCCTACAAACGATCTCGATATTAATACCCTTCGCGCCCTTGAGGAAGGTTTGGAAAATTTCGCTGGTTCCATTATTGTTATTTCCCACGACCGGTGGTTTTTAGATCGAATTTGCACCCACATGATGGCTTTTGAAGGCGATTCCTATGTACACTTCCACGAAGGAAATTATACCGATTACGAAGAGAACAGGAAAAAGCGGACCGGGGACACTCGCCCGCATAGAATTCGTTATAAAAAATTGACTCGGGCTTAATATGAAAAAATTAATCGCCCGCATGGGCCTTCTTGTTTCTCTTGTATCTATGGTTTTGGGCCTAAGTTCTTGTCTCGAAATTTATGAAAATTTGCACTTCCATAAAGATGGTTCAGGCAAAGCAGAATTCGTTTACGATATAAGTCAAATGTTGGAAATGATGCAAAGCATGGAGGGCATGGGAGACATAAATAGTGAGGAAAATGTTGAAACCGATAACGAAAGCAGCCCCACTGTCTGGGATAACATGGCTAAAAGTTATGATAGCTTGGTTGATGTTTTTCAAACCATTCCCGGTATTCACAATTTAGTTCTTGTAAAAGAAAAAGAAGCAAGCCGATTTCTTTTTCGTTTTGATTTTGACAACGTCAATACCCTAAATATTTTTCTTAGCCAGGGCGGTCATGGTGGCTCTATGGCTGCACTTGAAGGGGTTTTGGGGACAGACAATCAGCCCTTCGAATATTTCTCTTGGAAAAAGGGGAAGCTCGTTCGCAAATTAAAAACACGAGAAAGTGGGGTCGACTCAAATAATGAAGACCAGGCGATGGCGAGAAGTATGTTCAGCAATCTTTTTTATTATTTTAACTATACGTTTGAAGGAAAAATAAAAAAGGCTGAAGGCCCAAGTCTTAACTGGAAAAAGGGCGATACTGCCTGTGCAATAAAAATGAGCCTTTTAGAGGTTCTCGACGCTAAGACACCATTGCAGTATAATTATTCCTATAAATAAGTGTCTTTTTACTAAGGGGCCAATGTCTGGCCTTTTTGGAATTGAATTTCTATAAAAACAAATTGCCCGGGCTTACGGGCCCGAGCAATATTCCAATCCCACCTGTTCCTTTTCACATTGTCATTGCTGACAATACAAAGATGCTATTCAACCAAGGGGAAAAAACCCCTTAAATAGTGTATTCTTTTTATTACGCATAATAGGAAGCAAAATCAGGGAAAGACGTAATTTTCATGCGTCAACTTTTTAATATGAACGAAGAAACGTTAAGGGCTGTAGCCAGAAATGTAAAAGCACCGATCGCCAAAAAACGAGACCATGTCTTAGAGTCGCATGGCCATCAACGTAATGACCCTTTTTTTTGGATGCGCGAAAGAGACAATCCCGAAGTTGTTGAGTATCTCAATGCAGAAAATACCTATACCGAATCCGTATTAGCGCCCATTAAAGAGCTAAGGGAAAGTCTTTTTAATGAAATGGTTGATCGCATTCAAAAGACCGATATGTCTGTTCCCTTTTGGCTCGACAACTATTTATACTACACGCGTTTCGAAGAGGGAAAACAATATGCCATTCATTGTCGCAAGCATGAAAGTGATGAAAATCCTGAAAACGCCTTTCTGGATATCAATGAAATGGCAGAAGGAAAAGAGTATTGCTCGATAACGGGCTTAAGTGTTTCTAAGAGCCATCGGTATCTTGCTTTTGGAGAAGATTTTATTGGAAGAAGAAAATATACCCTGCGCGTAAAAGACTTGCAAACCGGAGAAATTTTTCCATTATCGATTTCCGAAACTTCCGGTAACTATTGTTGGGCCGCCGATGACGAATTTCTGTTTTATCTCTTAAAAGATGAGCAAACCCTTCGACCCAGAAAAGTAATGCGCCACCAAATGGGCACTTCATCAGATCTTGATGTTTGTGTATTTGACGAGCCCGATGAATCCTTTTACGTCGCCGTTTCTAAAACTAAATCTAGAGAATACCTTTTCATTCAAGTATCAAGCACCGATGTTTCCGAAGTTTTAATTTTAAATGCAAGCCGTCCAACAGAGTCTTTTTCGATTTTTTTGCCCCGTCAAGAAAGCCACGAGTATTCAGTTGATCATGCAGAGGGCCAATTTTATATTTTAAGTAATTCAGATGCCAAAAATTTTCGGCTACTGACCTGCGCCGAACAAAATTACGCGAGAGAAAATTGGGCAGAATTAATTCCCCACCGCAACGATGTTTTACTCGAGGGGTTTACCTTATTGAAAGATCATTTAATTCTATCTGAAAGGGTCAGGGGCCTAACTATGCTTCGGGTGTTAAATCAAAAAAAGAAAGCTGATTTCTATTTACATTTTGAGGACCAGGCATACAGTGTTTGGACAGACAACAATCCAAATTATGCCTCCAGTCTTTTGCGGTATGGATATAATTCACTTACAACTCCGCCCTCTATTTATGATTACGACCTAACTAACGGCCAGATTCATTTATTGAAACAAGAAGAGGTTATCGGGGGGCACAATCCCAAAGATTATGTTTCTGAACGCTTTTTCGTACCTGCCGAAGACGGGAAAGAAATTCCGGTTTCAGTCGTATTTAAAAACACTTTTTTAAAAACAGGAAAAGGGAAAGTTTACCTAACCGGATATGGTTCTTATGGTCATAGTTTCGACCCTTATTTTAGTTCCGCACGTTTAAGTTTGCTTGACCGCGGCTTTGCCTATGTTATCGCACACGTGCGCGGCGGAGAAGATTTAGGCAGGGAGTGGTATGAATCCGGGCGGTTGTTGCAAAAAACAAATTCGTTTACCGACTTTATTTCTGTGGCAAAAAAAATAATTGCCCTTAAGTATTGCTCCGCCGAAAGTTTAGTTATTAATGGAGGATCTGCCGGCGGTTTATTAATGGGCGCAGTAATGAATATGGCGCCCGAACTTTTTAAAGTCGTGGTTGCCGACGTTCCTTTTGTAGATGTGGTAAGTACCATGTTAGATGAAACGATTCCTTTAACCGTTGGCGAATACACAGAATGGGGGAACCCAAACGAAAAAGAATATTATGATTATATGTTGGCTTATTCGCCATACGACAATGTTAAGCCAGGCGCGTATCCCCATTTATTAGTGAATTCCGGTTTTCATGATTCTCAGGTCCAGTATTGGGAACCAACAAAATGGGTCGCCAAATTACGAGACCTAAAAACAGACCAAAATCTTATTCTGCTACATACAGAAATGGGTGCAGGGCACAGTGGTAAATCGGGTCGGTTTGAACGCTACAAACAAGTTGCGCTCGAATATGCTTTTATCTTAAGCGTTTTAAATAATTAAATTTATTTTTCAGGGCCGGGACTTAAGTTAATAATTTCCGTTTATTTTCTGGAGAATATACTCCCTAAAAATAATTGCGTTCCAGAGATATAGAAAAAAATAGGCCTTTGCTTTCGGGTCCTTTTTCGAATGGATATGAAGCGCCCCCTTTTTCGTTTCTGCCTCAACCTCTTGCCAGGGAATAAAATATTTCTTTTTAAAAATGAGGCCATCAATTATTTCAATCCCTTCCTTTTTCAGAAAAAGATTAACCTTTTTCATCGTTTGCCCTCTTTCTATGTTTTGGCGCATTTCGCTAACCAAACGGCCATAAACCGCCTGATTTAGGGCTGAATGAATTTTATTATACGCTGGTAATGGACCCATGGGGTTAAAAGCCGTTGTCATCCCGATAATCATCTGTTTGCCATTAACATCCTCAAATTCAAATTGATAGGTGTCTGCTGTTTTTATTCCTGAAAAAACAACCTCTGTTAAGGTTTCGGATACTTGAACAATTGATTTACAGTCCATTATCTCGTTTTTATACTCGATTTTGCTGTCTGAAATCAAAAGTCGCTTTTCCGCAGTTTGAAGGCCTCCAGACCGAATTATTTCGTCAAATAGTACCGGCATTTTTTTTCAAAAATAGGAATTGCTCCTGCTTTTTTTCCTAGTTACTGGGAAGCCAAAAATTTAGCCGCTCGTTCCATTAGGTCAAAATCGAAGTTTTGGCCCGGCTAAATATTAAACTATTTCATCATGGGCTTGTTATTCAGGGTATTGCGTTCGTTTTATTTAAAATTAAATTTCTTTCAAAATAAACGGGCGTTTTCCTTTTTAGCTGATGTATCGTTATTAATTAAATGGGGATAATTTATAATCCCCTCAAAATGACCGCTATCTTGTTCACCCTTTTTCTTTTTTCATCTTGATAACTGACCGTTTTCAACTCATAAAATCTTCTTGCTAATTTGCTTCCTTTAAACAGGTGTCTATGTGAAAATGCGTACGTGGAAACGCGTGGAAAAAGGGGTAGGTTACACACAAGTTTTACGCACGTTCTTTGAAAAAAACTTATTCGCAGTATTTCGTTTAAGCTGAGTGTGGGTTTGTTTAAAAAGAGATTAAAACATCATTTCTAACCAAATTTAGCCCGGTCTTTTTAACAAAAATTTTAGCCGTTGTGAACAGAGTACCAAACAAGCTTTTAAATTTTGATTTATCTACGCTATCCACGCCTGTATTAATACTATTATTTATTTTAAAAAATTAAAGAATAATGAAAGCCGAACAACTTCCTCCAGTTACTGAAATTGAGAAGATAGGATTTTATAACTTGCCAATCGATTCCAATCTCGATTTAGTTCTTGAGATTGAGAAATTGAAAAAAGAGAAAAATGCTGTTGTACTCGCACATTATTATCAAGATAGCGAAATTCAGGATGTTGCAGATTTTGTGGGAGATAGTTTGGGATTAGCACAAGAAGCAGAAAGAACAAACGCTGATTTAATCGCTTTTGCCGGCGTGCATTTTATGGCAGAGACTGCGAGCATTTTAAATCCCAATAAAAAAGTTGTTATTCCAGATTTGAAAGCCGGATGTAGTTTATCCGATAGTTGTCCGCCTGAAAAATTTAAAGCGTTTATTTCGCAATATCCCGATCATTTGGTGGTAAGTTATATTAATTGTTCGGCAGAGGTAAAAGCATTAACCGATATAATTGTTACCTCGACTAATGCGGTTCCTATTATTAATTCATTACCCAAAGATCAAAAAATTATTTTTGCGCCTGACCTTAATCTAGGAAGATTTGTAGAAAAGCAATGTGGGCGTAAAATGGTTTTATGGAATGGCGCATGTATGGTACATGAGATTTTTAGCAAAAAGAAGATCGTTGAATTGAAAACTCGTTTTCCAGATGCGCTTTTAATTGCGCATCCAGAATGTGAAGAAGCTGTTCTCGCCCTTGCCGATCATGTAGCGAGCACCACCGGCCTAATAAATTATTCTAAGAAGAGTAACGCAAAGCAATTTATTGTCGCTACCGAAGCGGGAATTTTGCATCAAATGAAAAAAGCCAGTCCGGGAAAAGAATTTATCCCTGCCCCATCAAACAGTATGTGCGCTTGTAATGATTGTCCCCATATGAAATTGAATACCATGGAAAAATTGTATTTGTGTATGAAGTATGAATTACCCGAAGTAAAAATTACAGGGGAGACTCAAATAAAAGCCCTGCGATCCATTAAAAGAATGTTGGAAATGAGTAAGGAGTTGGGCCTGTGAGTATTTTTTCAAATTCAGGTGAAAAGCTTACCCCAATTTCTGAATTGGGTGAGTTTGGTTTAATTCAGCGGTTGGTTGGTGGTTTCTCAAGCAATGAGGCAGTAATTAAAGGTCCGGGCGATGATGCAGCTGTGTACGACTTAAATAATGGCGATGTATTAATTTCTACCGTTGATTTACTAGCTGAGGGCGTTCATTTCGATTTAGCCTATGTTCCACTTATGCATTTAGGTTATAAATCGGTGGTGGTGAATTTGAGTGATATTTTTGCAATGAACGCAAAACCCTTTGGTATTTTGGTTAGTGTTGCCATGTCTAATCGTTTTACCGTTGAGGCCATGGATGAACTTTATTTAGGAATTAAAAAGGCTTGTGAAAGATATGGGGTTTCCTTGTTAGGCGGCGACACAAGTGCTTCTCAAGCGGGTTTGATTATTTCCATTACTGCTTTAGGTTTAGGAAAGAAAGAAGACATTGTGTATAGAAAAGGTGCCGAAGAAAAGGACCTGATTTGTGTCAGCGGTAATTTGGGTGCTGCCTATGCCGGATTACAAATGTTGGAGCGAGAAAAAGAAGTTTTTGCTACCAATCCTGAAATTCAGCCTGAACTTTCAGAATATACTTACTGTATCGGGAGGCAACTAAAGCCCGAGAATAGAATTGATATTATTGATTATTTTACTTCCAACAACATTAAGCCCACTGCAATGATTGATATTAGTGATGGGCTTGGCAACGAACTCCATCATATTTGTAAATCAAGCGAAATGGGTTGTGTTATTTACCAGGAAAAAATTCCCATAGATTTTGAAACCCAAAAAATTGCTGAAAGCTTTAACATTTCTCCGGTTACCTATGCGATGAATGGAGGAGAAGA
>JAYSVQ010000537.1:0-9512 GCA_043718485.1 Bacteroidota bacterium | reverse complement strand
TTTTTAGCTTGTGTTGAAACCCGAGTATTTCCTTGTTTTTTTATGGAAAGCGGAGAAACATTTTTCTTTGATGGAAGGGCAGGGGAATCCTCCTTATTTTTTTCCATTTTTTCAACTTCTGCCCCAAGATTTGGGGAACGTTGGCTTGATTCACCTGAGCTAAAAATATGCTTTTCCTGATTGATTTCACCGTTTTTAGGGATTATAAACCAAACCAAAATGGCAATCGCAGCAGCCGTTGCCGGAATCCAAAAGGGGAACGGTTTTTTCTTACCCGATAAACCTGTTTCAATTTTTTGCCAAACCGCAGGAGAAGGTTTTACCTCATTTCCTTCCAATTTAGATTTTAATATTTCGTCCCAATCTTTATGCATTTTCTACCTTCCTTTCTGAATAATGTTTAAGGGTTTGTTTCAATACATCGCGTGCACGACTAAGTTGACTTTTGGATGTGCCTTCACTTATACCCAGCATTTCTCCAATTTCTGCATGGTTGTACCCTTCGATTACATATAGATTGAGAACAGTACGGTAGCCCGGCGGTAAGTCCATAATTTTTTCCATTACCTCTTTTGTATTCATTCGGCTTAGAATTTCCTCCTCACCCGCAGTATGTTTTGCTGCATCTATTTGACTCAGTGGAAAAAACCGAACCTCTTTTCTAAAATGTTCTAATGCCGTGCGAACCATAATTTTTCTTAACCAACCTTCAAAACTTCCTTCTTTTCTAAAACTTGCCAATGCCCGAAAAGCCTTGATAAATCCTTCTTGTAAAATGTCTTCTGCGGTTTCACGATTTTTTGAATAGCGCATACAAACCCCCATCATTCGTGAAGCAAATGTTTTGTACATTTTTTCCTGGCTCTTCCGGTCGTTCCGGAGGCAACCTTCAATCATTTCGCTTTCTGGCATTGAAATTTCCAAGAATCTGCTGGTAGTTTGAGAATAAGGTGTGATTTGTCCAAAAAGGGTTGCAATTCTCTATCCTATTATTTGCCTTTTTAACCTAAACAATTGATTTACAGCCCATAAATTCTCTTCTTTTCTACCATTCACCTGCTGTTTTCCTTTTCATTTGTCGTTTTTTTTGGACTTAGGGATAAGTACCCTGCAATTTCTCAACTATATAGAATTACTTTCGACTGATAGAAATGAAGCTATTCAAACCTAAATATGTATCCCTATTTGCGCTAAGTTTTCTTTTTATAGGAAAGTTGGAAGCGCAAAAGTTAAGCGCACGTGATCACTTTATGCAGGCTGCAGCTGCCTATCGTTGTAATGCTTGCCAACCTGCACTTGAAGCTTTTTCACGTGCCATTGTGTTAGATTATGAGTATGCAAACGCCTACATGGGTCGGAGTTTATCTCACCTCTGCCTGAAAAATTTTGATGGTGCATTGGCAGATATTCGTCGTGCAATGAACCTCCAACCCAATGAGCCTTTGTTTGTACATACCTATGGAAGAATCAGGCAAGCCAGAGGAGATTTAAGAGGTGCGCTGATTGAGTTTACCAAGGCAACAGATATGGATGACCAATGTTGGCAGGCTTGGTACTCTCGTGGTGAAGTGCTGGTTTTATTGCATGAACCCAAAAAAGCAATTGACGACCTTGACCGTGCGCTTTCCAATAATCCGGATTGTGGTTTATGTTGGTATGAAAAAGGTAAGGCGAAGTTGAAAGAGGGTTTACCAGATGCCTCTATTGAGTTTTTAGATAAAGCAGTGGAGATGTTACCATTATATGCTGATGTTTGGTATTTAAAAGGTCTCGCCTATTCGGGAAAAAGGGATTGGGAAAGCGCCATCGCCGATATCACACGCGCCATTAATCTCGATTCAAAAAATTCTGCTTTTTTTACGGAACGTGCAAAAGCCTATCTTGAATTAAAAGACAATTCAAGAGCGATACAAGATTTAGAAATTGCGAATAAACTAAATCCGAAAAATTCTGATGCATGGTATCATCGTGCAAAGGTCATGGAAGAATATGGCGAACCGGGTAAAGCGGTGCGTTTTTATAATCGCTCTATACGCAGAGACCCTACTCAAGTCAAAGCCTTTTTGGAGAGAAGCAATTTGCACATGCGCATGAACAAGAAAGAAAAGGCGCTGGCTGACCTTGAAAAAGCAGTTGACCTAGATGCAGGAAATTTGCAATTGCGAAATAGGGTCGGCATGATGAAGTATGAATTAGGTGAGGCCCCAACCGCTTTCGTTGAATTTAAATATGTATTGAGGCAAGAGCCTAATAATCCCGATGCACTCTATGGATTGGGCCTTTGTCATTTTGCAATGGGCAGGAAAAAACAAGCATGTGAAGCTTGGAGTATGGCCGCAGAAAAGGGTCAGGATCAAGCGGTTGAGGAGTTAAAGGTACGTTGTAACGATTGAAATCTCTTTTGGGGATTGATTTTCCTTGATTTTAAAACCCTTTTATTAATTTCGGGCCGAGATGATCCAACCCTCTATATAAAATTATGATACGCCTATCCTTTTTTTCTCTTTTGATTTCCTTTTGTGCACAAGGTCTTTTTGGCCAAAACTACACGCCAAAAGATGCAGAAAATGTGAGGAAGAAACACCTCATGCGGCAATGGTCTTTTGAGCATAACCAATCCGGTTTTCCGGCGCCTAAAAAAGACAATTGGTCAATAGGTATAAAAGGCGGTCATTCCTTTATTGCGGGAGATGTGCGCTCAACCCCCGGTGCAGGATTCGGACTAAATATGCGTCGTGCAATTGGTCATATCGTTTCCATTCGGCTGGCTGGTGAATACACTTGTAACGAGGGTTTAAATTGGCGCAGACAAGGGGGCATCCTTTTTAATGATGCACTCAATGGAGATATCAATCCGATTGTAAATTATACAACGGCTGCCTATCCCTTCGTTTATCATAATTTCCATTCTCAAATCGTAAATCTAAGCGCAGAAGCCGTTTTTAATTTGAATAACCTAAGTTTTTATGATCGCTCTCCCAAAACTTTGTTGTATGTGTTTTTGGGCCCATCCCTTTTAAGTTACCGAACACGCATCAATGCCTTAGATGCAGCCGGCGCCAAATACGATTATTCCACAATAAATCCATCAGATGGTTCAACCTCAGACGACAGAATAAACGCAATCGACAGGTTAAATGCTATTTTAGATGATACTTATGAAACCGATGCTGAAACCTACCCGGGAAAAGCAAAAGTAGGTTCATTTACCCTAATTCCTGCCCTTACAATGGGTGCAGGCATCAATTTTAAAATTTCAAGAAGGGTTGATTTGGCCATTGAACATCGCATTACCCCGACATTTGAAGATTTAGTTGATGGGCAGCGTTGGCAAGAAAACAATTCGCTTTCTACCTCCACAGATTTTCATCAATTTACTTCCCTTGGTTTGAATTTCAGAATTGGAAAAGGAAAGGATTCAAAGTGGTGGACTAATCCGATGGAAGGGCCAATGGAGCGCATTCGCACACTTGAAGCTGCCGCAGCAAAAGACAATAAAGATTCTGATGGAGATGGAATAGTGGATGCTAGAGACGCAGAACCCCATACACCCGCTGGTGTGAAGGTAGATGTGAGGGGAGTTGCCCTTGACACCGATGAAGATGGCGTTGCTGATTTTAAAGACGCTGAACCCTTTAGCCCAAAAGGTTCACAAGTTGACCGTAGCGGAAAAGCACTCGATAGTGATTCAGATGGAATTCCGGATGTATTCGACCAGGAAATTAATTCAAGGGCGGGTGCGCAAGTCGATGCTAGGGGAATTGAAATTAAGGTTCCTGAAGCTGCAAAATCCAGTAGTTTACCTTCTGACCTTAATTTGAATATGCCAATGGTATATTTTGATTTAGGTAAAGCAGTGGTTAAGGCAGAATTTTATCCCGGATTATATAATGTTGCCCGCATTTTGAAATCAGACCCTTCGTTGAAAGTAAAAATTACCGGCCATGCCGATAACCGTGCGACAAACCAATACAATAGCAAACTTTCAAGAGAAAGAGCAGACAATGTCGCTGCCTTTTTGAAAGCCAATTTCGGACTTGGTGACAGCCAAATTGCACTTGAGTATTTTGGTGCCGATAAGCCGATCGTAACCGGACTTCCTAAAAACAAGGATCCGCGCTTTGAAGAGTTACACCACCTCAACCGCAGGGTTGAACTTGAAATTGTAAAATAGATTCACCTTTTTTCATTTATTTTATGTCTAAAACGCAGCTTTTAATAGCATGTACATGCTTTTGCCTGTTCGCCGCATGCGGCCCTAATCAAGCCGAGGTAGCGGAAACCTTCTTAAAGGAATACAGCACTCAATATCAAAAACTATACCTGGCATCTGGAGAGGCTGAATGGAAATCAAATACACATATCGTTGAAGGTGATTCCACTAACGACCTGGCAACACGAAAAGCAAATGAAGCATTGGCTGCCTATCAGGGAAGTAAAGAGGTAATTGAAAAATGCAGAGAATTGCTCAAACATGAGCGGGTACTTAGTCCGATGCAGGTTAAACAGATTCGAAAAATCCTGTATATGGCAGCGGCCAACCCGGCAACGGTTGACGATTTGGTCAAGGCAAAAATCAAAGCCCAAACAGACCAGACAGCGAAAATGTATGGCTTTACTTTTACCTTAGGAGCCGACACCCTTACGCCAAATTTGATTGACAATGCCTTGAAAGATGAAACAGATGTAGCAAAAAGGCAGAAAATGTGGGAAGCGAGCAAAGCGGTAGGTACGGTTCTAAAAGACGGTTTGGTCAACCTTCGCAACCTTCGCAATCAAACCGTTCAGGCTTTAGATTACCCCGATTACTTCACGTATCAGGTTTCTGATTATAATATGAAACGCGAAGAAATGATGAAGATGTGCGAAGACTTGGTAAAAGAGGTTTGGCCACTTTACCGGGAATTGCACACTTGGGCCCGTCATGAGCTTGCGAAAAAATACAAAGAAGAGGTTCCTGAAATGTTGCCGGCCCATTGGTTGCCAAATAAATGGGGCCAGGATTGGGCTGCTTTGGTTGACGTAAAAGGATTTGACCTCGATGCAGTTATCAAAGAAAAAGGAGTGGATTGGGTGGTTAAACAATCTGAAAAATTTTACATCAGCTTAGGCTTCCCTGCTTTACCTGAAGTGTTCTGGCAAAAATCAGACCTATTGCCTTTAGCACCCGGCTCAACATTCAAAAAGAATACCCATGCTTCTGCATGGCATTTAGATTTGGATAAACAAGTCCGTTGCTTGATGGGCGTTGAACCCAACGGAGAATGGTACGAAACCACCCACCACGAATACGGACATATCTATTACTTTCTTGAGTATTCAAATCCTGAGATTCCAATCGTGTTAAGGGAGGGTGCAAATCGCGCCTACCATGAGGCTTTTGGCTCTATGATGGGGCTGGCAGCTATGCAAAAACCATTTTTAGAAGGCATAGGCCTTGTTGACAAAAATGTAAAAACCGACGAGATTCAAACCCTCCTCAAAGAAGCTTTGAGTTATATTGTGTTGTTGCCCTGGGCATGCGGAACCATGACCCATTTTGAGCATGACCTATATGCTACCAATCTTGTGCCCGATCAATTCAATGCACGTTGGTGGGAAATCGTAAAAAAGTATCAGGGAATCGTGCCCCCAACTACCCGGGGAGAAGAGTTTTGTGATGCTGCAACAAAGACGCATATCAACGACGACCCTGCGCAATACTATGATTATGGTTTATCATTTGTGCAATTGTTTCAAATGCACGATCACATTGCTAAGAATATCCTGAAACAAGAGCCTCGAAACACAAACTATTTCGGAAGTAAAGAGACGGGTGACTTTTTAAAAGGGATGATGAAATACGGTGCAACACGGGATTGGCGAGAACTTTACAAAGAAAAAGTGGGTGCCGATTTATCTGCAAAACCTATGCTTGAATATTTTTCACCCCTAACTGATTACCTGAAAAGGGAAAATGAGGGTCGCACACATACCCTGCCAGAGAATTTGTAGTCCATTTCAAAATACGCTCATCCTAAATGTAAGCCCGGTTTTTGACCAAGGTGAAATGGGGTAATCGCATCTTCGTAATATTTGAAGAAAGAATAATTCTGGGTTCCAGAGTTTAGGCCGGACCATGCAGAAAATTAAATGCCTCAGAATGAAACCTTGATTTTGCCTTAAATGAATTTCTGTGGAAAAGTAAAAGTAAAATCTTTTTCAGGGTTTGGTTCAAAATTTGAATTGCGACGCTTCCCAAAAGAATAACGAAATGAAAGTTTAAGACTCATTTTTGCCTCCATTTCATTTAATTATAAAACATTTCTCTCATACATTGACATTTGTGAATTTTTGTTTTCATGAAAAAGTATCCTTCGAATACTTGAGTAATTCGAACCTTGAACCATTGTTCTGTTTTTAATTTTCGATTCTTACTTGTTTCTATAGGGTCTAAATCCGTATTATTGTGTGCCGTTAGTAAAACGCTAATCGCAACCAACCACTTCTATGGAAACCGTTTCCCAACTCTCGGTATTCATTTCAGCTATTAATTCGAAAAAAAGCAGGCCTTGCTTTTTAATTTCGAGCAAGAACGTGTGTTTCTTTTTTCTCCTTTGTCAATTAAATCCAATTCTCATACTTAACGATTAGGTCAATGAAAACAATTCGATTCATTCTGTTTTACCCTCTGTTTGCCGGCATTTTTATGTTCGGTTTTCTGAATGCACAACGAAATCAGGAAAGCACAGATGCGGTAGCTTCGGCATCAAAAAAATTGACGCCCTATTTAGCAGCACAGTTTGAAAAAGGAGGCAACTATGCATCCTTTTTACCGAAGCAAGAGTTAGTAGGAAAAAGAACTGCCAATGCAAAAAATTTCCCCGGTGAGAAATCCGGTGAAAACGTGGCCTTTATTTCTGCAGGTGATTTGCATTTTAAGAATGCACAAGGAGATTGGCAAGACATTGATCCTACAATTATTTCTTCTAAAAAGGCTGGCTTTGCATTCGAAAACACAACCAATACTTTACCGTCTTGGTTTCCGGGTACCCTTTCCAGTTCCAATTCAGTTGAAATAAAGTCAGGCTCCGGTGTTTTGGCTATGGCAAAAAACATGAGAATGGTGTTGATTGAAAATGGAAATGTAGTTTCAACTCTTCATGCCGGTACACCTACCGCAACTGCAAATGAAACCTCAATTACCTATCCTGAACTATTTCCGAATGTGGATTTGGAATTTGAAACCGGAAATAGCCACCTTAAAATGAATTACATTTTGAAGCAGGCGCCTGCAATGGCTAACGGTTCAAATGGAAGTCTGGGTTTTTCTGAATCCTTTCATATTCCTACCGGCTGGTCAGTTCAGGCCGATGGAAATGGAATAGGCGAGGGCCCAACTAAAATCTCTCGGTCTCTTATCATTGTAAATAGTAAAGGTGAACCTGCTTTTAATATTCCTTTGCCCATTATTCATGATGCAAAAGGAAAAGAAAAAGCACCTAGCGGAGCTGCGAATGACGCATATATTATTAACAAGCAAGGTTCCACTTACGACCTTATCCTATTAGTAGAAACCGCATGGTTGAATGCGCCAGAAAGGGTTTATCCGGTAACTGCCGACCCTACCGTAACCCTTTCGGGTGTGTTAGGGGGATGGCAAACGGGTTCTACTTGTAACAATGGTTTTTATGAAGATGATTTCTTCGTCTTTACCTCAAACGGATACATAGGCTGTTATTACCATGCTTGGATTCAATGGAATACTTCTTCCATTCCCGATGGTTCTACAATTACAGGTGTGAGCGGAAGTTTTTTTCAAAATGGAAGTGGTGCTTCATCATCCGTTCCCATTAGTATTTGGGATGTTACCGGCACTCAAGGAAATTATGGAGCAATAAATGTTGCAGCTTATAATGATCTCGGAAGTGGAAACCTCTATACCACCTTTAACGCAAGTTCGAATGGTAGTTACGGCTTCTTCCCTTTTGCAGCAACAGCTAATGCAAATCTTCAAGCACGCCTTACTTCCGATTGGTTTCAGGTTGGATTAGATAACCCCATGAATGATTGGCACCGTTTTACTGCTTCTCAAAGCATGCTTCAAGTAACCTATTCAGCTGTTGCAGTTGAAATTTGTAACAACGGAATTGATGACGACCTCGACGGCTATGCCGATTGTTTCGATACAGAGTGCCCATGTTATGCAAGATTTGATTGTAATGGCGAGTTTTATCAAACCTTGAATCCGGGCGGAGTTTCCTCCTTTTCAAGCGTAACTGCTTCAGGTGGAATTGTAAACTTTTCCTTGATTAGCAATCCGCCACTAAACGTAAATTCAATTGGTTTTTATGAAGTAGACGGATTTATTTATGGTACTGTATCAAACGGTAGCGGGCGCGACCTCATTCGTTTAAATGGAAACGGAGCCTATCAAAATCTTGGCCCAATTGCCGGTGGCTTACCCAACGGATTAAATGTGGGTGATTTTGGTCCGGGTGGTATTTTTTATTTAGCAGCAAGTGGGGATAATATGTGGAGTGTGAATATACCTGCAGGCCCACCCTATACGGCGGTTCAAATTGGAACCACAACTTACCCGGGTATTTCAGATTTTGCCTACAATCCTGTAGATGGATTTTTATATGCATGGCAAGACAATACAAATCGATTGTTAAAAATTGACCGCACCTCCGGTAGTTTTACATCCATTCCCGGAACGGGCTATGTATTAACTGGTGGAGTAGGGGCTTGCTATTTCAACCCACAGGGAGAAATGGTAGTTTACCAAAATAATCCCGGTACGCTCGCAAAAATTAATGTAAGCACTGGCTTTATTTCCTTTTTAGGAACAGGTCCGAATGTTGGAAATAATGACGGTTGTTCTTGTGCGCTGGGCTTGAGTTTGCAAAAAGCAGCTTCCGTTACCACCGCAGGCCCCAATCAAACATTCACTTACACCTTCACACTTAACAATACAGGTTCAACCTCAGTTCAAAATATTGTATTTAGTGATACCTTGTTAAATGGTCTTCTTTGGAATGGAAATCCCTTTGCATTGGCAGGTGGCATCACCATTGCGCCCTCTGCTTTAGTGGGTCAAAGCATTGCCAATCTCACCCTCCTCAATGTGCCACTTGGTGTTTCTTCATTTAGGATTAGCGTGATTACGCCAAATGGTTGTCTGAATGCAATTCCGGTTCCCAACCAAGCTTGGTTGAATGGGCCAAATTTGGGCGTGCCTTCTGATGACCCAAATACGGCTACCATTAACGACCCTACAATCGTTACCCTTCTTGAAAATGTAGGGCCAACCATTACCTGCCCCGGCAATATTACTGTCAACGTGGGTAACGGACTTTGCGGAGCCAATGTGTGTTACCCCAAAATTGTTGCCTCAGATAATTGTCCGCCTACAACACCTGCGGGTTACACTTTTATTGGTTCACTGGGTAGCAGTTATTATTACAAAGCGAATGCCTTAACCAATTACGCAACCGCAAATACCAATGCATTAGCTGCCGGCGGCCATT
>JAYSVQ010000536.1:0-3143 GCA_043718485.1 Bacteroidota bacterium | reverse complement strand
TATTTAGCCTTTTATCTTTTTTATTAATAACCTATTATCAACGTCTTACAAGTCAAATCAACCAAAATTTAGACATTCTTAAGTTTACGCCAATGCGAATACTTTCGGGATCAGGCACCGGGGTAAAAGTCTGAACTATGATTTGGGTGATTTGAATGATTTGGGTGATTTGGGAAGGTGGCTTCGAGTGCCGCAGGCACCATTGGAAGAAAACCACCGATTATGGAATTAATGTAAAATTCATTTACAAACTCATCCTCCACGGCGGACACAGCCCCGTTTTATCCGGTGGATAAAACTGCCCTTCTCTTTAGGAAATAGAGGGGCTTGGGAATCAGAGTGAGTGCGGTGGATGGTGGCTTCGAGTGCCTCAGCCACCAGAAGAAAAAATCGGGGCCTGAATCCGCCTGAGGCGGATCAAAGGCACCGCAAAACACCAATTTGTAAAATTGAAATTGTTGCTTTATCTTATCATTGTAATCATTAAAATCATATAAATCATGCAATGGCCTGTCCGCCTCTGCAGGATTCAGACATTGGGCGGGATTCAGACATTTGCTTTTGAATAGCCTCTGGCTTTAGCCGGTGGCTATTGATAAAAGAACTATACCCCATCGGGAATATATTTCGCCCCGATGGGGCTTTATTCATTGTCTATTTCGTTTCTATTAATATTGCGCCCCTTCAGGGCTTTACATATCGCATAATCTATTGTCCGATGGGCTTCACCCATCGCTAATATATTTCGCCCCTTCGGGGCTTGAAATAGAATACATAAAGTAGCCCTGAAAGGGTGAAATATCTCAACATAGGGTGAAGCCCTATGGATTATCAAAGCTTCAAAATCCAAGCCCTGAAAGGGCGAAATATTTGACACTACCCAATAATTGTTCTAACCGTAACCGATATTGGTGGCAATTCTGCTACCTGTGCAGCTTCCATTACGGTAGTCGACATATTACCCCCTACAGCGAATTGCCAAAATGTTACCCTTCAACTCAATGCAAGCAATGTAGCCAACCTTAGTTCTACCCAGGTCAATAATGGTTCAACCGATAATTGTGGCTTTTCCCTTTCCCTTAACGATTCTATTTTTGGCTGTGCTGATGTTGGGGTCAATACTGTAGTATTAAGGGTAACGGATCTTTATGGATTTACCTCAACGTGCAGTGCCCAAATTACGGTTGTGGATCCTTTTCCCCCAACTGCGATATGCCAAAACCTCACAGTGCAACTAAATGCCATAGGTGCAGGCTCGATTACCTCAGCTCAGGTTAACAACGGCTCAAGTGACAATTGCAATTTTTTCCTTTCCTTATCTGATTCCACTTTTGTGTGTGGCGATATTGGGGTGAATACGGTAATATTAAGGGCGACTGACAACAGTGGAAACACCTCAACCTGTGCAAGCCAAATAAGTGTAGTGGACCTATTGTCGCCAACTATAAATTGCCCGGCCAACATGACTTTTACTGCGCCTGCCGGCCAATGTAGTTCGATAGTAAGCTACTTTACCCCGACCTTTAGTGATAACTGCGGAAACGCAAATATGGTAATGACGATTGGTCTGGTCTCTGGCAGCCTCTTTACTGCCGGGGTGGTTTCCACTCAGGTATTTACGGCCACAGATGCATCCGGAAATACAAGTTCATGCTCATTTTCAATTACTCTTTTGTGTGGACGGAGAAAGGTCATCGACAGCACGCATTGTATTGGCGATACCCTGCAATATAGTTTTTGCAGCAGTCAGGTGAGCTGGACATCAAACCCTACAAATGCAATTAATGCGGTAAGTGCTCACCCCAGTCTGGCTAATACATGGTATATTACTCCCTTTATTGCAGCCAGCTATTATGCCACTGTAACCAATGGCATTTGTACAACGGTGGACACATTTATAATTGATTTCAGCGATGAATGCTGTGCCAACGAAAATGCGCAATACTTTTTTGTTAACCCAACAGCAAGCTGGATGATTGCCAATGCGAATAGTGGCAGTTCTTCCTTTTCGGGTATCTCATTACAAATTCAGGGCATTTTTACCGTGAATGCAAATATTAGTTTTTCGGGATGTCATTTTTATATGGAGCCAAATGCTTCAATACAAATACAACCCGGCTATACTTTCTTTGCAGGGGATTGTATTTTTGAAGCTGCCTGCGATACCATGTGGCAAGGCATAGAATCGAATCAACCCAATGGTAGGGCTGAAATTGAGTCATCAGAAATTTATGATGCATGGGCCGGAGTGAGGTCTATTGGAGGGGGGGATTATTCAATCATGGAAGTGAAATTTGATCGATGCCAAACTGGAATTAAGGTTGGTACTTATTCAGGCACGCATACGGGAACGGTTTTGGGCTCAAACTTTCTGGCAACAGCAAATATGATAGCCCCCTGCGCTCATCTCAAACCCGTTGTAGGTATCGATGTGCTGAACAATAATGGAATCAGGATTGGGGAACCTGCAGGAGGAACAACCGATGTAAATACTTTTGATGGATTAAACTCTGGAATAAGGCTTGAATCGAGCAATGCGCTTGTGCTAAACAATTCACTTTTGAACATAACGAGCCCCACAGGGTCATTTACAATCGGAGACCCATGTGCTTTTCATTATGGTTCAGAGGCCATACTTGTAATTGGGAATATTTCACAAGCACCGACGGTTCAAATAGGAGAGGGCCCTGCGAGCGAAAACCACAATTATATAAAAAATTGTGGAACGGGCATTAATGCCAGCCGACCCATAAAACTCAATATTAAACATAACGAGATTATAAATTCATCAAATTTTGGGGTTACTATACTTAACCAGCGGTCGGATACCATAAGAATTGATACCAATCAATTGACGAATTGCGATAAGGGCATACAATTATATAACTTTATTAAAACCAAAGTCTATGTAAGGGGTAATGAGGTTTATGATAGTAAAGTAGGAATAAACGCTGTTGTATGGCGTGATGTGGTTGGAAAAATGAATAATAATATTGTTTCGAGCTATGAAGGCGTGAATGTAATGGGAATCAGTTTTCAGCAAATTATTAAATCGGTGAGTTCGGTTATAGGTTCAGGGACCGGATCGGTTGCCTTTCAGGTTCATGAAAACAAGGTAACCCTGAGGGGAAGGAATTTTTACC